>CAYWNX010000043.1:0-11823 GCA_964459735.1 uncultured Dechloromonas sp.
TTCATCGCCACCATTTTCATTCCGCTCTTCTTCAAATGGCTGGAACGCGGCAAGCGACAACTGCCGGCTGGACATCAGCATAGCGCCCAGGCCGAGGAACACTAAGATGAACAACATGCCAAAAATTCGCCTGATTTCGGCGTTGACCGCAGCATTCGCCCTCACCGGCTGCGCCGTTGGCCCGGACTACCTCCGTCCGACCGCCAGCCTGCCGACGGCCTACACCGAGGCCGCCCCGGCAGCGACTCAGTCACAGCTCGAAGCCGCCTGGTGGACCCACTTTCAGGACCCGATCCTGAATGATCTGGTCGATCAGGCGCTGAACAAAAATGCCGACATCCGCATCGCCCTCGCCCGCGTCGAGCAGGCGGCAGCCGCCGCCCGCGAATCCGGCGCCGCCTTCTTTCCGCAAATCGATGCCGATGTCGGCGGTACCAATCGCAAACTGAGCATCAAAACGGCCAACTGGTCGGCCAATTCGAAGCAGCGCATCGACACCCGCAGCGCGGCGCTGACCACCTCCTACGAACTTGATGTCTGGGGCCGCGTCCGGCGCAGCAACGAAGCAGCCCAAGCCAGCCTGCTGGCCAGCCAGTATTCGCGCGATGCCATCCGGCTCACCATCGCCGGCCTGATCAGCAACAACTATCTGGCCCTGCGCGCTTACGACGCGGAAACGGCAGTCACCGCTGAATCGCTGGCCAGCCGCGAAGCCAGCCTGAAGCTGGTGCGGAGTCGGGTCGATGCCGGCCTCGTCTCGCCGCTCGATCTCTATCAGGCCGAAGGTGCTCTCGCCGCCATTCAGGCGCAAGCCGCGACGCTGCGCCTGCAACGGGAACTCAGCGAACACCAGATCGCCCTGCTCACCGGCAACCCGGGACTGAAGATTGCAGCGGGCGATCTGCGGCAACTGCCGATGCCGCCAATACCGCCGGCCGACCTCCCCTCGGCCCTGATCGAAGGCCGCCCCGACGTGCGTCAGGCTGAAGAAAATCTGGTCGCCGCAAATGCCGGCATCGGCATTGCCAAGGCCGGCTACTTTCCAAAATTTTCCTTGACCGCCAGCTTCGGCAACGAAAGCGCTGCCCTGTCCGATCTCTTCAGCGCCGGTGCCAACGGCTGGTCGCTCGGCATAGGTTTGCTGATGCCGGTGCTCGATTTCGGCCGCACCGCCGCCCGCGTCGATCAGGCCAAAGCGCTCAACCAGCAATCGCTGGTCGCCTGGGAAAACACGCTGCAAACCGCCTTCAAGGAAGTGCGCGATGCGCTGGTCAGCCTGCGTGAAAACAGCACGGCCGAAACTGCGCAAAATGCCCGGGTCGAGAGTGCGCGAAAAGCGCTCGACCTTTCCCAGCGGCGCTACGAAGCAGGCTATTCCGGCTATCTTGAAGTACTCGACGCCCAGCGCACCAGCAACGAAGCGCTGCTCGCCATGATCGCCACCCGCCAGGCCCGGCTGGCCGCATCCGTTGACCTGTTCAAGGCACTCGGCGGTGGCTGGAAAGATACGGCGAAACAAGCCGGCTGACGACAAGGGCGCCCACCGGGTGCCAGAAAGCAAGGCTCGCTTTCATGCTGCTATTATCTTTGCATGAACGAATCGAGCCTTGCCTCCCGCCCGCCGCACGGCGCCGGTACTCCCCGCCTTTTAGGCGGGCTGGCCGGTGCCTGGCGGTCGCTTCGCTTCAGCGCCCTGCTGCTGGTCATGGTCGCCTCGCCCGCCACCTACACCCCCGAAAACCGGCGCCGTTTGGCGACCCGGATCTGCCTGACCTGCAACCAGACCGTACCCGTCTTCACCCTGCTTTCGGCACTGCTCAGTCTCGTTCTGGTGCACATCGTCGTCGTCACGGCGCAGAGCTACGGCCTCTCCCAATTTGCCCTCGGCACCGTGGTGCGTGTTCTGGTGGTCGAATTGCTGCCACTCGCGGCGGCACTGTTCGTCGCGCTACGAGCCGGCGCGGCGATGAATGCCGAAATCGCCGCCCTGCGCCGCACGCAGCCCGGCGCTCCCCGCCGCGTGATGGAATCGGCACTGATCCACCGGGTTGTTCTGCCCCGCGTCGCCGGCAGCGCCGTCGCCGTCGTTCTGCTCGCCGCTATCAGTGGCGGACTGGCGCTTCTGCTCGCCTACTTTCGTGTGTATGGTTTCACCCCGTGGGGCATTGCCAATTTCACCCGCACCGTCGGCCAGGTCTTCGAGCCGACGGTACTCATGGCGCTCGGTCTGAAGACCCTGCTCTTTGCCATCGCCGTCGCCACCATTCCAGCCAGCGCCGGCTTGGAGAAACCGCGCCGCGGCCAAGGAGAATCCGTGGCGGTATTGCAAGGCACAGTCCGACTTTTTGCCGTGCTCATCGGCATCGAAATTCTTTCCCTGACCGCTGAATTTTTCTGAGAGCCCTGACCTGCCTCCATGAACCCGCCCGACCCGCTTCCGGAACCCCCACTGCCCGACCCGCGCGTGCCGTATGCCGAGCTCAAGGCAACGGCATTACTGCTGCTCATTGCCACACTGATTTGTGCTTTCGTCGTCTACGTCATGGCGGCGCGTGGGGTGTTTGAGGAAACGCAGGATCTGGTGCTGCTCGCCGACGACTCCGAAGGCGTCATTCCGGGCATGAACCTGACCTTTTCCGGCTTCCCGATTGGCCGTGTCCGTCGCGTCGAACTGGCCGCCGACGGCAGCGTCCGTATCCTGATCGACGTCTTGCGCAAGGATGCGCAATGGCTGCGGTCGACCAGCATTTTCACGATGGAACGCAGCCTCGTCGGCGAGACAAAAATCCGTGCCTTTTCGGGCATTCTCACTGACCCGCCGCTGCCGGAAGGCGCCGAGCGCACCGTGCTGCGCGGTGACGCCAACGAGCAGATTCCCCAAGTCATGGCTGCAATGCGCACCCTGCTGGAAAACCTGGATCGCATGACGGCGGCGGATTCCGCCCTGAACACCAGCCTCGGCAGCCTGCAATCGGTCACCGACCGCATGCGCGGCCCGCACGGCGCGCTTGCCGGCCTGCTGGGCAGCGAGGACCACGCCAAAAAACTGCTCAGCGCGCTCGACCACACCAACACGCTGCTGGACAAAGCGGACAAACGGCTCTTCAGCCCCGGCGGCGTGATGGACGAATCGCACGCTGCCATCACGCAATTGCACGGCATGTTGCGCGAGGCGCGCGACAGCCTGAAGAAAGTCGATGCCCTTCTCGTCGACGCGCAGGCCATCGCCGCCAATACCAAGGGCGCTACTACCGATCTGGTCAGCCTGCGCAGCGAGGTCGAGCGCAGCCTGCGCAAAACCACCCAGCTGATCGAGGAGATCAACCGCAAATGGCCATTCGCCCGCGATACCGAGATCAGGCTGCCATGATCAAAACCTCCCTTGCCGCGATGCTTGCACTGCTCCTCACCGCCTGTGGTAGCGGCCCGGTTCAACCGGACTGGCAGAACGATGCGCACCAGTCGTTGAACAGTTTTTCCGCGGCCTATCTGAGTGGCAACACGCGTCTGGCCGAGGCGGAGTTCCTGCGGGCACGCAGCGAACTGGCGCGAACCGGGCGCCTTGATCTGGTCGCCCGGGCCGAACTGGTCCGCTGCGGCGTGCAGGTGGCCAGTCTGGAACTCGACGACTGCCCGGGTTTCGCGGCATTGGCCGGAGATGCCGGCAAGGCCGAGCGGGACTATGCCGAGTTCCTGCAAGGCAAAGCCGTTGCCCCTGCCCTGCTGCCGGCGCAATATAGCGCTGTGGCGGGCAAGGAAAAGGGTCTGCTGCCCGGCATCGAGCCAGCACTGTCGCGACTGATTGCGGCCGGGGTATTGTTCCGGAGCGGGCGCCTCGATGCTGCCGACATTGCTGTTGCCGTCGATACTGCATCAGACCAGGGCTGGCGCCGCGCCCTGCTGGCCTGGCTGGAAATTCAGGCGCGGCAGGCAGAAAGCCGTGGCGACCACGACGCCGCGTCACACGCCCGCCGCCGGGCCGAACTGGCTGGCGGCAGCCGTTAATTCCGGTGCAGTGCGGGCAGCACAACCCGCCAGCAAGACTGCTGCGGTCGACTGGAAAAAACCGGCAAAATTGCCGCTCAGGGCGACTGACGCATGGCCAGCACTTCGTTGGCAACCAGCGCGACAAGGACCAAGCCACCGCCCAAGATAACGCTGAGCGAGGGCGCCTCGCCTGCCCACAACCAGACCCAGGTCACCCCGAACACCACTTCGAGCAAGGTCAGCAGGGAAATTTCCGGGGCCGGCAACTCACGACTCAGACGCACCGCCAGCAGACAGGGAATGGCCAGTTGCGCCACCCCAAGCCAGGCCAGCCACTGCAAATCGTGGTTTGATGCTTGCAATGGCCAGGCCAGCGGCAGCGTCAATGCCGCCGAGAGCAAGGCGCCGATCAGCACCGCCGATAGCATGTCTTGCGCCGCCGGACCGGCCTTGCCAACCTGTTGCAGCACGATCCAGTTCACCGCCCCGGCCAGCGGCACGGCAAAGGCAACCAACGACCCCAGCAAGGAGACACCTGCGGCGGCCTGCGCCCAAAACATCGAGACAATGCCGCCAGCCGCGACAAAAATCGCTAACCAGGTGCGTAATGGCAGTGGATAACCGAGCAGAAAGCGGGAAAACAGAGCGGTAATGATCGGGCCAAGGGCCATCGTGAGCAGCACATTGGCGACCGAAGTCAGCGTGATGGCGACCATGAACGCAGTGAACATTGCCGCCCAGCACAAACCGGAAATCCACAGCATCCAACCTGATTGCACAAGCCCACGCCACAGCGCCGGGCCACGCATCCAGGTCAGAATCACGATCAGCGCCAGCGCATTGAAGGCACTGCGCCAGAAAGTCACTTCAAAGCTGCGGGCGGTATCGAGATGGCGGGTAACAACCCCCGCCATGCTCCACAGCAGCGTCACCAGCACCATGAGCGCGGCAGCCTGCCGATGGGTCACCGACCAACTCCGATGCCGATCAGGGAAGACGCCGGCGCGCTTCGTACAGACAAACACCGGCGGCGACTGAAACGTTCAGACTCTCAACCGTGCCGTACATCGGAATACTGACCAGTTGATCGCAGGTTTCACGCGTCAGACGACGCATGCCTTCACCTTCGGCCCCCAGCACCCAGGCCGTGGCGACCGGCCATTCGGCGGCATATAGATCGCTCTCGGCGTCATCGGTCGTCCCGATCACCCAGATCTCCCGTTCCTGCAATTCGCGCAGGGTGCGCGCCAGGTTGGTCACCATCACATAAGGCACGGCTTCGGCCGCACCGCAGGCGGTTTTCATCGCCACATCGGTCAGCCCGGCGGCTCTGTCCTTGGGTGCGATCACGGCATGGACCCCGGCCGCATCGGCCACGCGCAGGCAGGCGCCAAGGTTGCGCGGATCGGTGACGCCATCGAGCACCAGCAGAAAAGCCGGTTCTTCCAGCGTATCGAGTACATCATCCAGATGCGCCACCTTGCGGCCACCTTCGATGCGGGCAATCACGCCCTGATGTTTCGCCCCCGGCGCCATGCCGTCGAGCCGCTTGCCATCGGCGGCGACAATCTTGACCCCCTGCAGTTCAGCGTGCTGGAGCAGGTCACGGACGCGCGCATCCTGGCGGGTGGCATCGACAAGGAGTTCCTTGACCGATTCCGGATCGTGGCGCAGCTTGGAAGTCACGGCATGGAAACCGTAAATCAGGCGGGAGGACATGGCAGCTTTCGGAAAATTGGAAAGCGCATTTTACCGCGCCAAGCGCCACCGCCCGAAACCGGCGGCAGACACCGAACGCCTAGCGGGCGAGCGCCGAGGCGTTTCTGAGTACGGAATCCTCGCGCTCAACCCAGCGCATCAGCCAGAGATCGTGCAATGCGACATGATTGGTGACCCAGGCATGAAGCAGCGTATCCAGTTCGCGAATCAGCGAAGACGTATGCATCGGATTGAGTGCGGCAACGATCTGCTGCACTTTGCCGGAAATCGCCGCATGATCTTCCATATGCGCCTCGCAAAGATCGCGGTCAACCAGCACCAGCAGTGAATCGCGCATCAATTTTTCTTCAGTCTGGAAGTGATCCATGATGAAAGCCAGCAAGTCACCCAACAAACTCACCAGGTTGCCTTCGCACCGTGCACGACTGCTTGCCGTACAACTGCCACAATCCTGACGGGTCGAAAAATCATCACAAACCTGGCGCAAGGTCGCCATGCTGTTCAACAGCACTTGATGCTCGAAATCAATTGAACCGAGACCCGTGTTCAGTTCCGGAGGCAGCGCGGGAAATGCAGGATAGCGGTCAGCGGCGGGTATATCCGTAGCATGACTTGCGCCAAGCGACTTTTTCGACATTGCCATCCCGCATAATCTGATCAATTTGGCATTTTACAGTCAAATACCAAATCGGTGCAGCGCCCTACACTTTCTTCTTCGTCGGCCGATAATCAACTGAAGCCGCGAACAACGAGATGGAAGAAACGTGCTCAACGAAAATCAGAAACACTGGGGCGTCGATCAATGGGCCGCTTTTCTCAGCGCCCGCACACTGCCCTGCATGCCACGCTCAAAAGTACGCCTGCTCGAACTTGAAGCCGAACTGGGCGAGAGCCTCTCAGCCCACGACTTGGCAAACCTGGCCGGCGCCGATCCATTTCTCTGCTTGCATCTGCTGCGCGAAGCGGAAAATCATCGCGCCCAACGGCTGGGCCATGAGACGACAACGCCACTTGCTGCGGTGATGCAACTGGGTACTGACACTTTCCATAAATTATTGCTGGCCAGCCCGGAAACTGACGAGTCCAAGCTCGGTCTTGCCGCCTGCGAAGCCCGCTCACACCTGGCCAGTCGGCTAGCCCTGCGCTGGGGAGCGCAAAGGGCCGACATTTCACCCGATGAAATTGCGATGGCCGCCCTGCTCGCCGAAATCGGCGAACTACTGCTCTGGTCATTTGCCCCGGAACTCCCGCTCGCCGCCCTGGCGGCGCTGGAATCAGGGTACTCGCCGCGCTCGGTGCAGGCGCAAGTCGACACCTGTGGCTTCCGTTTCAAGGATCTGACCCTGAAGTGCGCCACCATCTGGCACCTGCCGCCGCTGCTTACCCAATTGATTCGCGGCATCGACAATACCCGCTCCAACCTTTCACGGCTGTGCGTCGATACCGCTCGCCACCTGTCGACCGGCGGCGCCAGTGACCCTGCACTCCCTTCGGATATTGCCGCTGCCAAACAGATGATCCCCGGCGCTTCGCTGGCATGGCTGACCGAACAGTTACCCGACCTCAGCGAGGAAGAAGTCGCCAGCATCGTCCTCAAGGCGGCTGATCTGCATGACCCAGCCCACCATTGAGAACGACTGCTACGGTCAACGCTTTTTTGCCGCCTTTTTTGCTGCCGGCTTCGCCGCGGCTTTCGGCGCACGCTTGACGGCAGACTTTGCCTTGGCCTTGGCCGGCGCTTTTTTTGCAGTCGCTTTGCCAGAAGGTTTGGACGAGGCCGGCTTGACCTGAGCCTTCACCGCCGGCTTGGCGTCACGCCGCGAAAGCGGCTTGGCAAACTTCGCACCCTGCTCCTCGGCAACCGGTTTGGCAAAGGACTTGGCAACTGTTCGGCCGACTGACTTCCTGCTACCCGAAGTCTTGTCATCCCTGACCAGCGTGAAATCGATCTTGTTGCTTTCCAGATCGGCCCGCACCAGCTTGACCCGCGCCCGGTCGCCCAGACGGAAACGCTGCCCGGTTCGCTCACCCAGCATCTGATGCTTGATGTTGTCGAACTGGAAGTAATCCTCACCCAGCTCGGAAACGTGAACCAGGCCCTCGATATAAATCGTGTCGAGCGCAACAAAAATACCAAAGCCCGTCACCGCCGAAATGGTGCCGTCGAAAACTTCGCCGATGCGCTCCTTCATGAAGTAGCACTTCAGCCAGTTCTCGACATCCCGCGTCGCTTCATCAGCCCGCCGCTCGGTACCCGAGCACTGCAAACCAATGTCGTCCCAACTGCCGACCGGCGTGTATTTCTCACCGGCCAGAACGGCCTTGATGGCGCGATGCACCAGCAGATCGGGATAGCGCCGAATCGGCGAGGTAAAGTGGGTGTAATGCTCGTAAGCCAGGCCGAAATGGCCGACGTTGTCCGGGCTGTACATCGCCTGCTTCAAAGAGCGCAACATCACGGTTTGCAGAAGCTGGAAGTCCGGGCGCAGCTTGACCTTCTCCAGCAGCACGGCGTAATCCTTGGCGCACGGATCGTCGCCGCCACCCAAGGCCAAACCGAACTCACCCAGAAAGCTGCGCAAATTCTTCAGCTTCTCGTCGCCCGGTGCGGCGTGAATGCGATAAAGGCATTCCTGCTTGTGTTCGGCGAGAAAGTCGGAGGCGCAGACGTTGGCCGCCAGCATGCATTCCTCGATCACCCGGTGCGCATCATTGCGCACCACCGGCACGATGTTCTCGATCTTGCCCTGCTCGTTGAAGACCATCTGCGTTTCGGTCGTCTCGAAGTCGATTGCACCGCGCTGCTCCCGCGCCTTGTGCAACGCCTGAAACAGCTTGTAAAGATTTTTGATATGCGGCTGCAGCGCCAGATGAATCTCGCTTTCCGGGTGCGCCTCGCCGGACAACCATGACCAAACCAGGTTGTAAGTCAGGCGTGCCTTTGAGCGAAACACCGCCGGATAAAAGCGGTACTTGCCAATCTTGCCGGCTGCGCTGATATCCATATCGCAAACCATCGCCATCCGATCGACGTCCGGATTAAGCGAGCAGATACCGTTCGACAACTTCTCCGGCAGCATCGGAATCACCCGGCGTGGGAAATAGACCGAATTTCCCCGCTCCATCGCCTCCTTGTCGAGCGCCATACCCGGCTTGACGTAATGCGAAACATCGGCAATCGCCACCACCAGGCGCCAGCCGCGGCCCTTCTTCTCGCAGAAGACGGCATCGTCGAAATCGCGCGCCGTTTCGCCGTCGATGGTAACCAACGGCAAATCCCGCAAATCCTCGCGCCCGGCCAGATCAGCCTTCCTGACCTTGTCCGGCAGCGCCTTGTTCTCCTCCAGCGCGGCTCGGGAAAACTCGAAAGGCAGATCATGTTTGCGTAGCGCAATCTCGATTTCCATGCCCGGATCGGCATAATTCCCCAGCACCTCGGTAATTTGCCCAATCGGCTTCGAAAACTTGCTCGGCTGTTCGATGATATCGACCATCACCACCATGCCAGATTCCGGCTTGATCTTCGCTTTCTTCTCTACCGGCACCAAAATATCCTGGGCGATCCGGCGATTCTCCGGCACTACAAAGACCAGGCCGTGCTCAACAAGCACCCGGCCGACGACACGGCTATTCGCCCGCTCGGTCACCTCGACAATGCTGCCCTCCGGCCGGCCCTTGCGGTCGACACCCATAATCCGCACCAAAGCGCGGTCGCCATGCAACACCTTGGCCATTTGATGCTGGGCGAGGAAAATATCGGGACTGCCGTCATCCGGAATCAGGAATCCATAACCATCCTGATGCCCCTGAATCCGGCCCGCCGTCAGGCTGGCCCGCTCCGGCAAAATGTAGGTGCCCTTGCGGTTGCGCAACAACTGGCCTTCCCGCTCCATCGCCCCCAGCCGACGCTGGAACATCTCCCGTTCGCTTTCGGCAATATCCAGCAAATCAGCCAGCTCGACAAAACTCAGTGGCCGCGCTTCGTCAGTCAGCACCTGCGTCACATACTCGCGCGACGGCAAGGGAAATTCATAGCGGACGGACTCCCGCTCAAAGAAGGGATCGGCCCGACGAACTTTAGACAGTTTTTTTATTGACATCTCTTTTTCTTTCTCTATAATGGCGGCTCTTCGCACCTGTGCCCAGGTGGCGGAATTGGTAGACGCACTAGTTTCAGGTACTAGCGGGTAACTCCGTGGGGGTTCGAGTCCCTTCCTGGGCACCAGCGATTTTGATAGAAGGCCTTGTTAAAACAAGGCCTTTTTTCATTTCTGCCTCGGTATTTTCAATATCCGGCGAAGACACGGCTTGTTGCAACAAACGAATTGTCTCACAGCACATCCCCACCGTCCTCCAGCAACAATTGCTAACACTTGCGTACACGTCGCAGGTAATCGTCAGCGCTCCTGCGGCGTTATTTGGCTTACTGATACATTGATTGTGAGCCAAACCATGAAAAAAATTACCAGCCTCAGCCTGGTTATCTGCCTCGCATTGGGCACAGCCGGAACCGCCCAGGCTGACCGCGGCCGCCATGACGGCTATCGTCAGCACCATCATGGTCACCATCACGAGTACGGCCGCTCACATGGATCGAACTGGGCAGGCCCGGCAGCGATACTGGCGATCACCGGGCTGGCCATTGGTGCGGCAGCCTACAACCAGGCCTACGCCGATCCGGTTTATGTGGCACCGGCCTACAACCCGCCACCGCGCCCCGTTCAAGCACCACCAGAATCCGGAAACTGGTATTACTGCGGCTCATCCGGACAGTATACCCCTACGTTCGCTATTGCGATGAAGGCTGGCAATCGGTGATGCCACCGCGCCAGTAATGGAAAACGGGCCAAAAGGCCCGTTGACCGCACCCCGTCCCGCCAGGGGACTTACTTCGCGGCGCAGGAAGTACCCTTGGGGTGCCGCAATCCGAAAACGATTATTGATTGAACGGGTGCTGCTTCAAAATCGTCTCGTCACGCTCAGGGCCGGTCGACACAATGGCAATCGGCACCTCGCAGAGCACTTCCAGACGGTTCAAATAAGCCTGGGCGTTGAGCGGCAGGTCTTCCCAGCGCTTGACGCCAAACGTCGTATCGCTCCAGCCCGGCATCGTTTCGTAAATCGGGATGCAACGGGCAACCTCATCGGCACCGATCGGCAGCAGATCAATGACCTTGCCATCAAGGGTGTAACCGGTGCAGATATTCAGCTCCTTCAGACCATCCAGCACATCGAGCTTGGTGATGCACAGCCCGGTCAGACCGTTGATCCGACCGGAACGACGCAAAGCTGCGGCATCAAACCAGCCACAACGGCGCTTGCGACCCGTCACCGTGCCAAACTCACGGCCAACCTGCGACATCTGGTAACCCGGCACACCTTCAGTTTCAATATCCAGCTCACTCGGGAACGGACCGCCACCAACGCGTGTACAGTAAGCCTTGGTGATGCCCAAAACGTAATGCAGCATGCCGGGGCCAACGCCCGCACCGGCAGACGCCTGACCAGCAACGCAGTTCGACGAGGTGACGAACGGGTAAGTACCGTGATCGATATCGAGCAAGGTACCTTGCGCTCCTTCAAACAGCATGTTGTGGCCAGCCTTGTTGGCTGCATAGAGCGCAGCGGAGACATCAGTAACCATCGGCCGGATCTGCTCGGCATCGGCCATCGCCTGATCGAGCACGGCCTGATAATCGACAGCCGGCGCCTTGAAATACTGGGTCAGCACGAAGTTGTGATATTCAAGAACCTCCTTCAATTTCTCGGCAAAACGCACCGGATTGAAGAGGTCATAAACTCGCAGACCACGGCGGGAAACCTTGTCCTCGTAGGTCGGACCAATACCCTTGCCGGTCGTACCAATTTTCTGGTCACCGGCTTTGGCATCTTCACGAGCACGGTCAATGGCGGAATGGTAAGGCAGAATAATCGGACATCCAGGGCTAATTTTCAGGCGTGAGCGAACCTCAATACCGCCTCTTTCCAGCTCGGCGATTTCCGACAACAGATGGTGGATATCCAGTACGACGCCGTTACCGATGTAGCACTCCACACCATCACGCACGATGCCGGAGGGCACCAAATTCAACTTGTAGACCTGCTCACCGACGACCA
>CAYWNX010000044.1:0-11774 GCA_964459735.1 uncultured Dechloromonas sp.
GGTAATGACCCCGAAGGAACAGAAGACTGTCAACCAGTTGAAGAAGCATGCCGGAGATATTGTTCCTATGCTTGTCAAGGGTGCTTGAACTTGGGATCTAGCCCATATCGATGAGATCACTCTTCAGGAATCTCTGGCGCCCAATCCGGGCAGGACTGACAAGGATGTTACGGGGCGGGTGCGACCCGCCTGACAAAAGAGAACCGCCACTGCGAGCCGAATTGTTCAGTACCGAGCAGATGGCTCAACACGGCGTACGTCTTGCGTCCATCCACAGGCTATCGACACAACGCATCCCCGATCAATTGCTGTCGCGGCTGGCAGCCAACGAAAGCCGGCTGATCGACACTTGCAGCCAGTTAACGGCGGCGGTCCTGGCGAACAACCGCATCACGCCCGCCGGAGAATGGCTGCTCGACAATTTCTATCTCGTCGAGGAACAGATCCGCACCGCCAGGCGCCACCTCCCCAAGGGCTACAGCCGCGAACTGCCGGGCTTGTCGGCGGGCCCCTCGGCCGGGCTGCCGCGCGTGTATGACATAGCACTGGAAACTATCGCCCACGGCGACGGGAGGGTGGACCCCGACAGCCTCCGCCGTTTCGTCGCGTCCTATCAGTCGGTCACGCCGCTGCGGCTCGGCGAGTTGTGGGCCATACCCATCATGCTGCGCCTGGCGCTGATCGAAAACCTGCGTCGTGTCGCTGCGCATATTTCCTCGGGCAGGACCGATCGGAACGTGGCCGTCGCCTGGGCCAACAAGCTCACGGAAATCGCCCAGCGCGATCCGAAGAGTCTGATCCTTGTGATCGCGGACATGGCGCGCTCGAATCCGCCCATGACCTCGCCGTTCGTCTCTGAACTGGCGCGTCGCCTGCAAGGACAGGGGCCCGCGCTGGCCCTGCCGTTGACCTGGATCGAACAGCGTCTCGCCGAGTCGGGTCTGAGCATCGAGCAGTTGGTGCGCTCGGGCAACCAGACACAAGCAGCGGACCAGGTATCAGTCAGCAATAGCATCGGCAGTTTGCGCTTTCTAGGGACTATGGACTGGCGCGAGTTCGTCGAGACCATGAGCGTGGTCGAACGGACGCTCTGCACCGACCCGGGCGCGGCATATGCCGCAATGGATTTTGCCAGTCGCGACCGCTACCGCCATGTCATTGAGGCGGTGGCGAAGGACAGCGGGCTTTCCGAGGCTGCTGTGGCCGGGCATGCGATCGAACTGGCGCGCGCCGCCGCGGCGCGGGCCGGCGCGCTGGGAAATGCCGACCGTACCGCCCATGTCGGCTATTACCTGATCGACCGGGGCCTGGCCGAACTAGAGAACGCGACCCGGACGCGCCATGCCCCGATCGTCGCATTGCGGCGTTGGGCGGGGCGCTCGCCGTTGCCGCTGTACCTGGGGGCGATCACGCTGCTCACGCTGCTGCTGAGCGGCGGCCTGGCGGCCGAAGCACGCGCAGAGGGCTTGAACGAATGGGTCATGTTGCCCCTGGCTGTCCTGGCACTGCTGGCCACCAGCCAGCTCGCCGTCGCCCTGGTGAACTGGCTGGCCACCTTGCTGGCCTCGCCCCATCCGCTGCCGCGCATGGACTACTCCGCCGGCATCCCGGCGACGGTACGCACCCTGGTGGTGGTGCCGACCATGCTTACCAGCCCGCGCAACATCGAAACGCTGGCCGAGGCGCTGGAAGTCCGCTACCTCGCCAATCGCGACGCGCACCTGCACTTCGGCCTGCTGACCGACTTGCACGACGCGGCCGAGGAAGTGCTGGCCGAGGATGCGTCGCTGCTGCGTCTGGCGCGGGAGCAGATCGAAGCCCTGAACGCGCGCTACGCGGGCGGCGGGAACGACATCTTCTTCCTGTTCCACCGACCGCGCCGCTGGAATCCCCATGACCGCATATGGATGGGTTTCGAGCGCAAGCGCGGCAAGCTGGCGGACCTGAACGCCCTGCTGCGCGAGGGGAGTAGCGACGGCTTCGCGCAGGTGGTTGGGGCCACCGACGCGCTCGCCGGTGTGAAATACGTGATTACGCTGGACACCGACACGCAACTGCCGCGCGACGCCGCGCGCCAGTTCGTCGGGACTATGGCGCACCCGCTGAACCGACCGGTCTATGACGAGGTCTTGGGGCGGGTTGGCGCCGGCTACGGCATCCTGCAGCCGCGCGTGAGCGTGAGCTTGTCCGGCACCGGCCAGTCGGGCTATGCCCGCCTGCATGGCGGTGAGCCGGGCATCGACCCGTATACCCGCGTCGTCTCCGACGTCTACCAGGACGTCTTCCAGGAAGGCTCGTTCATCGGCAAAGGCATCTACGATGTCGACGCCTTCGAATGGTCGCTCAAGGGGCGCTTCCCCGAGAACCGCATCCTCAGCCACGACCTGCTGGAAGGCTGTTACGCCCGCGCCGGGCTGTTGAGCGACGTGCAGGTGTACGAGGAATATCCTTCCCGTTACGGCGCCGACGTCAACCGCCGCTACCGCTGGATTCGCGGTGACTGGCAGCTCGCAGGCTGGCTGCTGCCGTGGGCACCCGGCCCCGACGGGTGGCGCCGCAATCCGCTTTCCGCGCTGTCGCGCTGGAAGCTGTTCGACAACCTGCGCCGCAGCCTGGTGCCGGCGGCGCTGACGCTGCTGTTGCTGCTCGGCTGGACGGTGTTTTCCTCCGCGGCCTTCTGGACCCTGGCGGTGCTCGGCATCCTGCTGGCTCCCCCGCTGCTGGCCACACTGCTGGACGCGCTGCGCAAGCCTGACGACATGCGGCCGGGCCAACATCTCGCCGCCGCCACCCACGCCGCCGGCCAGCGCTTTCTCCAGCTTGGCTTTTCCGTGGCGACGCTGCCGCACGAGGCGTATTACAGCTTCGATGCGATCATGCGCACACTCGGCCGCATGCTGTTTACGCACCAGCGACTGCTGGAGTGGAACCCCTCGGGCGACCAAGAACGGTTAAGCCGCAGCGACCTGTCCGCCTCGTTCCGCAGCATGGGCTTTGCCCCCACTCTGGCCGTCCTCACGGCCAGCACCCTGGCGGTGTTCAATCCGGCCGCGCTATTCGTAGCGGGGCCCTTCCTGGTCCTCTGGCTGGCATCGCCCGCCATCGCCTGGTGGATAAGTCGGCCCATCGCGCGCCGCGAGGCCCGGCTGACGACCGAGCAAACCCGCTTTCTTGGTCGCATCGCGCGTAAAACCTGGGCGTTCTTCGATCGCTTCGTCGGCCCGGACGACCACTGGCTGCCCCCGGACAACTTCCAGGAATATCGCGCCGCCGCGCTGGCACATCGCACTTCGCCCACCAACATCGGACTGGCGCTGTTGGCGAACCTGTCCGCCTACGACTTCGGCTACCTCCCCGCCGGGTCGCTGCTGGAGCGAACGGAGCATACCTTGGCAACGATGGCGGGAATGGAGCGCTACCGGGGTCATTTCTACAACTGGTACGACACGCAAACGCTGCAACCCCTGCGCCCCGCGTACGTCTCTACGGTGGATAGCGGCAACCTGGCGGGCCATCTGCTGACCTTGCGCCAGGGCCTGCTCGCGCTGCTCGACCGACCGATACTGGAGAACCGCTGGCTGGATGGGCTCGGCGACACTCTGGGAATACTGGAGGAAGTAGCAGGCGAGGTCGCGCCGGCCGCACTGGCCCATTTCCGGCAGGCGCTCGAATCCGGGCTGGCATCCCGCCCGGTTACGCTGACGGCGGCTCGCCGCCTGCTCGACCATCTGACCGCGCGTACCGACGCGCTCGGCGAGGCGCTGGGCGGCGAAGCTGCCGGCGAGGCGGGTTGGTGGGGTGGCGAATTGGCCCGGCAAAGCCGGACGCTCCGCGATGATCTGGCTTTTCTTGCACCGTGGAGCGGACAGACGGACGCATCCATCGATGAAAGCGAGACCATTCCGACCTTGCGCGCACTGGCAAACAATCGACACCGGCATGCCAGACAAGGCAGTGCGCGGGCTCTGGAGCGCATCACTGCCATCGAGCGCCTCGCCGCTCAGACGAACGCACTTGCCGGAATGGACTACAGCTTCCTTTACGACAAGGCGTCACGCCTGCTGAGCATCGGCTACAACGTCGATGAGCGGCGGCTGGACGCGAGTTCCTACGATCTGCTGGCCTCTGAAGTGCGCCTGTGCGTCTTCGTCGCCATCGCGCAGGGGCAGTTGCCGCAGGAGAGCTGGTTCGCCCTCGGGCGGTTGCTCACCCGCGCTGGCGGCGCGCCGATCTTGCTGTCCTGGAGCGGCTCGATGTTCGAGTACCTGATGCCGCAATTGGTGATGCCCAGCTACGAGCATACCCTGCTCGAACAGACCGCCCAAGCGGCAGTGGCTCGGCAGATCGATTATGGGCAACAGGCTGGCTTGCCCTGGGGGATCTCGGAATCCGGCTACAACACCGTGGATCTGCATCTCAATTACCAGTACCGCGCCTTCGGCGTGCCCGGCCTGGGCCTGAAGCGCGGGCTGGCGGAGGACATGGTCGTTGCGCCCTACGCCTCGGCGCTGGCGCTTATGGTCGCGCCGGAAGCGGCCTGCCTGAACCTGCAGCGGCTTTCCGCCGCCGGTGCGGAAGGACGATACGGTTTTCACGAAGCCATCGACTACACCCCGGCGCGGCAGCGGCGCGGCGAGTCCCATGCCCTGGTGTGCTCCTACATGGCGCATCACCAGGGGATGAGCCTGCTGGCTCTGGACTATTTGCTGCTGGACCGGCCGATGCAGAAGCGCTTTGCCGCCGACCCGCTGTTTCAGGCCACCCTGCTGTTGCTGCAGGAGCGCATCCCCAGGGCCGCGTCGATCCATGTCCGGGGTGCCGAACTGACCGGCATCCAGGCTGGCACGATAAGCCCGCAGATGCCCATGCGCGTCCTCAACGATCCCGACACGCCACTTCCAGAAGTGCAGTTGTTGTCGAACGGCCGCTATCACGTCATGCTCAGCCATGCGGGCGGTGGCTACAGCCGCTGGAACGATCTCGCCGTGACGCGCTGGCGCGAAGACGGCACGCGCGATTCGTGGGGCACTTTCACCTATCTGCGCGATGTGGCCAGCGGGACGTTCTGGTCCGCCGCGCACCAACCCACCCTGCGGCGCGCGCAACACTACGAGGCGATCTTCTCGGAAGGCCGAGCGGAATTCCGCCGCCGTGATTTGGGCGAGTCGCCGGACGAGACCTTCGATTTCGACACGCACACCGACATCGTCGTTTCGCCGGAAGACGACATCGAACTGCGCCGGGTGCGCATCACCAACCGATCCGCCGCGCGTCGCAGTATCGAGGTCACGAGCTACACGGAGGTGGTGCTGGCGACAGCCGCTGCCGACGCCCTGCATCCGGCGTTCAGCAATCTCTTCGTGCAGACCGAGATCGTCGCAGCGCAACAGGCGATCCTGTGCACCCGCCGGCCCCGCTCCCGCGACGAACAGGCGCCCTGGATGTTTCATCTGATCGCGGTACACGACGCGGACATCGATGCCATATCCTACGAGACCGACCGCGCACGGTTCATCGGACGAGGTCGCGGCGCTGCCGCGCCGGCGGCGCTGGCAGCCGATGCGGCTGTGCTGTCCAACAGTCAGGGATCGGTGCTCGATCCGGTGGCGGCGATCCGTTGCCGGATCAGCCTCGCACCGGGGCAAACGGTCAATATCGACCAGGTCCATGGCATTGGCGCCAGCCGCGACTCAGTTCTACGCATGGTCGAGAAATATCGGGATCGGCGCCTGGCCGACCGCGTATTCGAGCTCGCTTGGACCCACGCCCAGGTGGTGCTGCGCCAGATCAACGCCCGTGAAGTGGACGCGCAGCTTTACGGCCGCCTGGCCAACTCGATCCTCTACGCCAATCCCGCGTTGCGCGCCGAAAGCAGCGTACTCGTGAAGAACCAGCGCGGGCAATCCGGACTGTGGGGCTATGCCATTTCCGGCGACCTGCCCATCGTCCTGCTGCGCATTGCCGACCTGACCAATATCGAGCTGGTGCGCCAGCTCATCCAGGCACACGCCTACTGGCGCCTTAAAGGACTGGTGGTCGATCTGGTGATCTGGAACGAAGATCGTGCCGGTTACCGCCAAACGCTCCAGGACCAGATTCTCGGGCTGGTGGCGGTGGGACTGGAAACCCAGGTGATCGACCGGCCGGGCGGCATTTTCATCCGTTCGCTGGAACAGATCTCGGCGGAGGATCGCGATCTTTTCCAGACCGTGGCCCGCGTCATCCTCAGCGACAGTCTGGGCTCCCTGGCGGAACAGCTCGACCGGCCCGGCGCACTGTCAGTGCGCGTGCCGCGCCTGGTACCCGGCAAACCCGTGCGCACCGAGCCGCCTGCCGCCTTCGTATTGCCCACGCGCGAACTGATTCTCACCAACGGTATCGGCGGCTTCACGCCGGACGGTCATGAATACGTCACCATAACCACTCCTGCGCAACTCACCCCGGCGCCGTGGGCGAACGTGCTGGCCAATCCACAGTTCGGGTGTGTCATCTCGGAAAGCGGCCAGGCATATACCTGGAGCGAAAACGCCCATGAATTCCGCCTCACCCCCTGGCACAACGATCCGGTCGCCGACGCGAGTGGCGAGGCCTTCTACCTGCGCGACGAGGAAAGTGGCCAGTTCTGGTCGCCGACGCCACTCCCCCGGCGCGGCGCGACACCCTACGTCAGCCGGCACGGCTTCGGCTACAGCGTGTTCGAGCACACCGAGTCCGGGATCATCTCAGAGTTGTGGGTCTACGTGGCGCTGGACGCGGCGGTCAAGTTTTCCGTGCTCAAGCTGCGCAACGCCTCCGGCCAGCCGCGCCGGCTGTCCGTGACCGGCTATGTGGAGTGGGTGTTGGGCGACCTGCGGTCGAAATCCGCCATGCATATCCACTCCGCGGTCGATCCCGGAAGCGGCGCGCTTTACGCCCGGAACCCATACAACACCGATTTTCCAGACCGGGTCGCGTTTTTCGACGCGGACGCCAGCGACAGCCTGAACCGTAGCACCACCTGCGACCGCGCCGAATTCATCGGCCGCAACGGCAACCTGGGGAACCCGGCGGCACTGGCGCACACCCATTTGTCGGGCAGAGCAGGCAGCGGCCTGGATCCCTGCGCCGCGATCCAGGTGGCCTTCGATCTGGCTGACGGCGAGGAGCGCGAGATCGTCTTCCGGCTCGGACTGGGGAGCGTCCCCGGTGGTGGTGATGCCAACCGCCTGGCACAGCGATTTCGCGGTTCCGCCGCTGCGCGGCGCGCCCTGGAAGCGGTCTGGCAATACTGGAACCACACCCTCGGCGCCGTGCAGGTGGAAACACCCGATCCGTCCCTCGACGTACTGGCCAACGGCTGGCTGCTCTACCAGACCCTGGCGTGCCGGATGTGGGCGCGCAGCGGCTATTACCAGTCGGGCGGCGCCTTCGGCTTCCGCGACCAGTTGCAGGATGCCATGGCGCTGGTGCATACCGAACCCGGCTTACTGCGCGCCCAGTTGCTTCTGTGCGCTAGCCACCAGTTCCGCGAAGGCGATGTGCAGCACTGGTGGCATCCGCCGGCTGGACGCGGCGTGCGTACCCATTGTTCCGACGATTACCTCTGGCTGGCCCTGGCCACCTGCCGCTATGTGCAGAGCAGCGGCGACACCGCCGTGCTGGACGAGCAAGCGGGCTTCCTCGAAGGCCGTCCGCTCAACCCCGAGGACGATTCCTACTACGACTTGCCAGGTCGTTCAGCCGATGCGGAAAATCTTTACCAGCACTGCGTGCGCGCCATCCGCCACGGACTGCGCCTGGGCGAGCGCGGCCTGCCGCTGATCGGTACCGGCGACTGGAACGACGGGATGAATCGCGTGGGCATCCAGGGGAAGGGAGAAAGCGTGTGGCTGGGCTTTTTCCTGCACGAGGTGCTGCGCCAGTTCGGCACGCTGGCGCGGGGGCACGACGATCCCGAATTCGCGGCATTCTGCACGAGCGAGGCCGGGCGACTGTCCGAAAACCTCGAACGGCACGGCTGGGACGGCGCCTGGTATCGGCGCGCCTGGTTCGACGACGGCACCCCGCTGGGTTCGGCGGACAATGTCGAATGCCGCATCGATTCAATCTCCCAGAGCTGGGCCGTGCTGTCCGGGGCCGGCGAACCCGAACATGCGCGCCTGGCCATGCAGGCGGTGGACGAACACCTCGTGCGGCGCGAGCATGGCCTGATCCAGTTGCTCGATCCCCCCTTCGACCGGACCGATCTGGACCCCGGCTACATCAAGGGCTATGTGCCGGGCGTGCGCGAAAATGGAGGCCAGTACACCCACGCCGCGATCTGGGCGGCGATGGCCTTCGCGGCCCTGGGCGACCACCGGCGCGCCTGGGAACTCGCCGCCATGATCAATCCGGCCAACCACGCGCAGTCGGCGGCGGCCATCGCCACCTACAAGGTCGAACCGTATGTCATGGCGGCGGACGTCTACGCGGTAGCGCCCCACACGGGGCGCGGCGGATGGACCTGGTACACCGGCTCCGCCGGCTGGATGTACCGGCTCTTCGTTGAATCGCTGCTGGGCCTGCGGCTGGAAGCTGACCGGCTCCACATCGCACCCTGTCTGCCCGCTCACTGGGACGGGTTCAAGGTCCACTACCGCGTCCGGGAAACCGTCTACCACATTGCTGTCACACTAAGGCGGTCTGATGCCGATGACCCGTGTGGCCTGACGAATATTTCAGTCGACGGCGTTGCGCAGGATGGCCAGGCACTCTCCCTGCTGGATGATCATTTGGAACACACGGTTGACTTCAGCGTGCCGGTTTCACGCGCCATCATCGATGCGGTAAAAATCTAGCTGCGCACAGCACTCACTGCGAACTTTGCGCCGTGTGTGTCGTGCGGCAGCGTCCTCATTCCGCAGGATAGTAGCGACTGGCAGCCTTAATTTTCTTCGGCTGGCAGGTTGGGGTCGGTCCGGTCCGCTGACGACGTCATTCGAGCGATCCTTCCCAGTCTGTAGCACCCATCCAACCGTAAAACGTCACGGATCGCCAGTCAGGCGGAAGCTGTGCTGATGGCCCACACCTCGAGGATCGCCTTGCTGGCGGATCCGGTCGCCGCAAAGTTTGCGGCGGCGTCGCTGCTTCCGGCCCAGCCGTCGTTGTCGCGTCGTCACTTCCTGGCGATGCGTTGAGCATCCCGCTCGGATGAAGGTGTCGGATTGACCGCCCTTAAACGACCGTTTTGAGGCTGACGGATTCCAGGGTTGTGAGGTCGTCTATCCCGACCATGTCGGCCAGCATGCGGGCGATCTTCCTCAGTGTGGCCGTCAGTACCGACAGTTCCTCGCCGAAACGGCGGCGACTGTCGGAGCCGGCAAACGCGCCTTCAAGGCTGCGGGGGTTCCATTTTGCTGTGAACGGGCGAACCACCTGGTTCAGCGCCAGGATGGCGATCTTGGCGAACTCCATGGAATCCCGCGAATGCGTCCGCAGTATCTGGCGGGTGATGTCGAGGATGGAATTGATGCTTTCGAGCTCGGCCTTCTCGTCGCTGTACTCCTTGTTCGGGGAGCGCGGCGCGATTCGGGTCAGCAACTCGACATAGAGCTGCCAGGCCGCCATCTTGTCTTCCTCACGGGGTCGCCACTCCATTGCAAGGAAGCGATCGCCAAGTCGAAGCGATGCCATCTCACTTTTCATGAGCCACTCGCCCCAGGTCATCGTCGCCATTACGGACGAACCGGCGGGCACGATCGAGGGGCTAGTCACGCGCGGCACCCGGCAGGAAGGGTACCTGTTCGTTGCTGTGTTTTCGGGCGTGCTGGCCGGCCTTTTTTTCCCTTGAATTCAGCAGTGGTTGTTTCTTGAGTTCCTTGTTGCCTTTTCGAATCTTGGTCATGGCGTGCCTCCTTGTATGACAGTGAGCGTAGGGTCGCTGTTTCAGTCAGCACGCCGAACAAAGCGAATTGATTTCCGATAAGCCGGAAGACCGTTTGCCTTGACGTAGATGGCTTTCGCTGCAGCACCGAATGGGGTCAATCCTTCCGCCTCGTCGGTAGGTTCGACAGCGAGCGGAAGGGCGCCGGTGGCGATTTCTGTAACTTGAGATGGAGGGCAGACGGTGGCGGGCGTGACGGGATTCATGGCGGACTCCTCTTGCATGGCCAATGATGTGGCCGGCCTGCCGGGCAGAAATGGCCAGCAGGCAAGCCAGCATGCGCCGTTTGCAGGGAATAGCCAGCGATATATTTGTTTTCGCCCCCATTGATTTTGCGGCTCGCGTTCACCACGGGCCTCGGTGACCGGCGCATTGCCGACCGACAGAGCCGTGGGACCAACGGCATCAGTGGCCGACGAGCACTTATAGGGCGTCTGGCTGGTTTAAGAGAGAACCGGTCACTTGGATGACCGCTCAGGAGAAAAGACGAAGGTCGGCAGTTGGCCGTACTGAGTCTTTGGACTAACAAGCCCTGGCCGAAGTCCTGTAAGGCAGATCATCACTATTGAAGTAACTCTTTCGGCCTGAAGTGCACGCCAGACGAATTGCCGAAATGCCTTACTCGCCATCCATCCAGTCCGCCGCACGTTGCAGTGCAGTCTGCAGCGAATGCCGGGCGACGTCGCTGAGGCTTTCGCCGAGTTCGAAGCGTTCGCCGCGGATCGCCAGCAGCCAGGCCGGCGGCGGCGCGCCGTCCTCGATATCGGTGAAGACCTTGAGCACCGCCTGCGGGCTCATGGCGTGGGTGGTGAAGCTGTCGTCGCGCGCGGCTTCGATGCGGGCGAGCGAGCAGGGCGCCGGCGCATCGAGGCTGGCATCGACGAACAGCACGCGGCGGCGTCCCTGCAGGTCGAGCGCATGTTCGACCTGGAGCTGGAAATCGGTGAGGCATTCGACCTCGCCCCATTCCGGATGGCGGCGCGCGAGTTCGGCGAAATGTTCGACGAACAGCGGGCCCAGCGCATCATCGCCGCGGCTGGGATTGCCCCAGCCGAAGATCAGTGTCGGCGCAGTCAAGGGGTGTGGTGAGTGTGGCCGCGATGGTCGCGCGGGGCGGGATCGATCACCCTCCCGCCGGCGTCGACTATCGCGACTTCAAGCGGCATCTGCCCCAGCGCATGGGTGGCGCAGGACAGGCAGGGATCGAAGGCGCGGATGGCGATTTCGATGTGGTTGAGCAGGCCCTCGGTGACCTCGCGTCCGTCGAGGTATTGCTTCGCCACTTCGCGTACCGCCGTGTTCATGGCCTGGTTGTTGTGCGTGGTGGAGACGATCAGGTTGGCGCGAATCACCTGGTCGTTGCCGTCGACGCGGTAGTGGTGGATCAGCGTGCCACGCGGCGCCTCGATCACGCCGACGCCGCGTTCCTGGCGTTCGCCGCCGGCCATCAGGTCGCTGCCGGTGATGTCGTCGTCGTGCAGCAGGTCCTTGATGGTTTCGGCGGCATGCAGCATTTCGATCATGCGCGCCCAGTGGTAGCCCAGCGTGGCCCCGGCGGCGCTGCCGCCGTCGAAGGCCATGAATTCCTCGCGCGCCTTGTCCGCCAGCGGGGTCGGGATGTTGTCGCACATCGTGACCCGGGACAGCGGGCCGACCCGGTAGGTGCCCTCGTCGGCGCCAAGCGACTTGAAGAAGGGAAACTTCATGTAGGACCAGGGCTTGACGTCCTCGGCGATGACGTCCCAGTAGCGGCCGTAGTCGAAATGGTCGAACAGGGTCTTGCCGTCGATGTCGTGTGCGCGCAAGCCGCCGTGGTAGAGGTCCATCGCGCCGTCGGCCCGCACGAGGCACATGCCGGCGGAACGGAAGCGGC
>CAYWNX010000045.1:0-6239 GCA_964459735.1 uncultured Dechloromonas sp.
TAAAAGCGCAATATTCAACTACAAGGACCTGAGCCAGAAGTAAGAGCCGAGAGTCTTGCTCAACTCGGCCAACATGACGGCGATGTAGCTCTACATCATCACCAACGCCGTGCTGTTCTCTTTCATCATGACCAACGAGAGCATCCCGCAATCGCTGGCCGACTGGATGCTGGGGCAGGGCCTGGGCGTCATCACCTTCCTGCTGGCGGTCAATGTCATCCTGCTGCTGGCCGGCAACTTCATGGAGCCTTCGTCAATCGTGCTGATCTTCGCGCCGCTGCTCTTTCCGGTGGCCGTGCAGCTCGGCATCCACCCGATCCACTTCGGCATCCTGATGGTCGTCAACATGGAAGTCGGCATGTGCCACCCGCCGGTCGGCCTGAACCTCTACGTCGCCTCGGGCATCACCAAGATGGGGATCACCGAACTGACGGTTGCCGTCTGGCCCTGGCTGCTCTCGATGCTGGTCTTCCTCGGTGTCGTCACCTACTGGCCGGGCCTGTCGCTGTGGTTGCCGCGCACGCTGGGCATGCTCTGAAAAACCCGGGGGTTGCAGCTTTCGGGCGCCCCGACCCCCGACCCCTTATCTCGACCAATTGATTCCGCAATGAACCCAGGAGCCCCCTTGATGAATCTCAAAGACTGGATCGGCCGTTCCGAAGAAGTTACCGACCTCTTCACGGCCACCCCCTATGCCGCGCTGTCGGCGACCTTCGACCGCCCGGCCGAGCGCCCGGCCAATGGCACGCCGCTGCCGGCTCTGTGGCACTGGCTGTATTTCCTGCCGCTGCACCGCCAATCCGAAATCGGCGCCGATGGCCATGCCAAACGCGGCGGTTTCCTGCCCCCCGTGCCGTTGCCGCGCCGGATGTGGGCGGGCAGCCAGTTCGAGTTCCATTCGCCGTTGCAGATCGGCGAAACGGTGACCCGCACCTCGACCATCCACGACGTCACCGAGAAGAGCGGTCGCACCGGTCCGCTGGTCTTCGTCAAGGTCCGCCACGAACTGCGCCGGGCCGGCGAGAGCGCCGTTGCGCTGACTGAATTCCACGACATCGTCTATCGCGAAGCGGCCGGTCCGAACGACGTCGCGCCGCCGCCCAAGGCCACCTATCCGGACCCCGTTTGGCGGACCAAGTGGGTGCCGGACGATGTGCTGCTCTTCCGCTACTCGGCGCTGACTTTCAACGGCCACCGCATTCACTACGACCGCAAATACGTCACCGAAGTCGAGGGCTATCCCGGCCTGATCGTGCATGGCCCGATGATCGCCACGCTGCTGCTCGACCTATTGCGCCACCAGATGCCGGACGCCGAAGTAGCGAAGTTCGAGTTCCGCGCCGTGCGGCCGACTTTCGATATCAATCATTTCTTTGTCAATGGCACCCCGAGCGCCGACGGCAAGACGATCCATCTGTGGGCCGAAGACCATGAAGGCTGGCTGACCATGGATGCCACCGCCGTACTGAAATAAGGAAAGCAGCATGAGACCGTTGGAAGGCATTACCGTCATTACCCTCGAACACGCCATCGCCGGCCCGTTCGCCACCCGTCAACTGGCCGACCTCGGGGCCCGCGTCATCAAGGTCGAGCGTCCCGGCGTCGGCGACTTCGCCCGCGGCTACGATGAGCGCGTGCATGGCCTGGCCTCGCACTTCGTATGGACCAATCGTTCAAAGGAGAGCCTCACCCTCGACGTCAAGCACCCGGAGGCGAAGAAGATCCTGCAGCGCCTGGTTGCCGAAGAAGCCGACATCCTGGTCCAGAATCTGGCGCCCGGCGCTGCCGCCCGGCTTGGCCTGTCCTATGAGGCGCTCTCGGCGATCAAGCCGGAAATCATCGTCTGCGATATTTCCGGCTATGGCAACGACGGCCCTTACCGCGACAAGAAGGCTTACGACCTGCTGATCCAGAGTGAGTCGGGTTTCGTCTCGGTGACCGGCACGGAGGATGAACCCTCGAAGGCCGGGCCGTCGATTGCCGACATTTCGGCCGGCATGTACGCCTACAGCAATATTCTGGCGGCCCTGCTGCAACGCCAGATCACCGGGCGCGGCCAACACCTGGATATTTCCATGCTGGAGAGCCTGGTCGAGTGGATGAACTATCCGCTCTACTACTCGATTGACGGCGCCTCACCGCCGCGCCGGACCGGCGCCAGCCACGCGACGATCTATCCCTACGGCCCGTTCCCGGCCGGCGACGGCAAGAACGTCATGCTCGGCCTGCAGAACGAACGCGAATGGGCAGCCTTCTGCGACAAGGTGCTGTTGCGCCCGGAACTGGGCAAGGAAGAGCGTTTCTCGTCCAATTCGAAGCGCAGTGCGGCGCGTGATGAACTGCGCCAAATTATTATTGACACTTTTTCCGGGTTGACCGCAGAGCAGGTGATCGAGCGCCTGGAAAGCGCCCAGATCGCCAACGCCCACCTCAACACCATGCAGGACGTCTGGGATCACCCGCAGCTGAAGGGCCGCAAGCGCTGGCGCGAAATCGACACGGCGGTCGGCAAGGTGCCGGCCCTGCTGCCACCCGGTTCGTGGACCGAGTGCGAGCCGCGCATGGATGCGGTGCCGGCCCTCGGCCAGCACACCGAGGCCATCCTCGGCGGGCTCGGCTACACGGCCGGCGACATTGCCGCCCTGCGCGCTGCCGGAGCCATCTGATGCTGCCGGTCAGCTACCTGTTTGTTCCCGGCAATCGCCCCGAGCGTTTCGCCAAGGCGCTGGCCGCCGGGGCGGGGGCGATCATCCTCGATCTCGAGGATGCTGTGGCCCCGGCCGACAAGGCTGCGGCCCGGCAGGCCATCGCTGACTGGGCGAGCAGCGCCGGCGTCGCCGCCGAGCGGCTGGTGGTGCGCATCAACGACGCGCTGTCGCCCTGGTATGCCGACGATCTGGCGATGATCAGGGTGGCCGGCATCAAGCAGGTGATGCTGCCGAAAACCGAATTCGCCGAGCAGGTGAAAATGACCATCGCCGGTACGGCCGACGATGTTCTCATCCT
The DNA here is from genome assembly GCA_964459735.1 of uncultured Dechloromonas sp. Lineage (GTDB taxonomy): Bacteria > Pseudomonadota > Gammaproteobacteria > Burkholderiales > Rhodocyclaceae > Azonexus. The sequence continues at coordinate 3,007 of CAYWNX010000045.1, forward strand.
GCCGCTGGTCGAAACGGCGCGCGGCATCAACAACGTCGAACAGATCGCGCTGGCCGAAGGTGTGCAGCGCATCGCCTTCGGTACCCTCGATTACGCGGCTGACCTCAGTCTTTCGGGCGACGAGCAGGGGCTGATCTATCCTTACAGCAAGATCGCCATCGCCTCCCGCTCCGCCGACCTGGCGCCGCCGATCGCCGGCGTTACGCCCAATCTGGACGATCTGGCGCGGACCGAAGCCGACTTTGCTTTTGCCCGGGCCTTTGGTTGCACCGCCAAGCTGTGCATTCATCCGAAGCAGGTCGAGGTCGTCGAGCGACTGAGCCGGCCGAGTGAGCAGGAAGTGATCTGGGCCGAGAAAGTCCTGGCTGCCGCCAAAGATTCATTGGGCGCCGTCCAGGTTGACGGAAAGATGGTGGATCGGCCGGTGGTGCTCAAGGCCGAAGCCATCATGACGCGAAGCATGACAAAGACGCCTTGCCAAAGAACGAACTAAAGCACTGCCATATTTCCCAACATTGAATCAGGAGACATCGCCATGGGCGCGAGCATCATCGACTCTAGTATCTTCGGTAACATTTTCAGCACCGACGCCATGCGTCAAGTCTGGTCCGACCGCAACCGGACGGAAAAATACCTCGACATCGAGCGTGCACTGGCCGTCGTCCAGGGCCGCTTGGGGATTATTCCCCAGGAGGCGGCCGACGAGATCGTCCGCAATTGCGCTATCGACAAGATCGACATGGACAAGCTGCGCGCCCAGACCGAGCGCATCGGCTATCCGGTACTCGGCGTCGTTTCGCAACTGAACGCCCTGTGCCGCGACCGCCTCGGCGAATACTGCCACTGGGGTGCGACGACGCAGGACATCACCGATACCGCCACCGTCATGCAGATCCGCGAAGGCCTCGATCTGGTCGAGACCGAACTGAACGCCATCTGCGTCGCCCTGGCCGATCTCTCGCAGCGTTACCGTGACACCCCGGTGATCGGGCGCAGCAATCTGCAGCAAGCCATTCCGGTGACCTTCGGTTTCAAGACCGCCGCCATCCTGGCCGGCATGGAGCGCCACCGCGAACGCTTGCAGCAACTGCGGCCGCGCGTCCTGATGGGCGAGTTCGGCGGCGCCTGCGGCACCCTGGCCTCGATCGAGACGGGAGCCATGGAAACCCAGGCCGGCCTGATGGCTGAACTCGGCCTCGCCCAGCCCGACATCGCCTGGCATACGGTGCGCGACACGATCGCCGAAACCGGTGCCTTCCTCGGCCTGCTTGGCGGTTCGCTGGGCAAGATCGCGATGGACGTCAAGCTGATGATGCAGCACGAGGTGGCCGAGGTCTTCGAGCCCTTCGCACCGGGCCGTGGCTCGAGCAGCACCATGCCGCAGAAGCGCAACCCGATTTCGAGCTGCTACATCCATGCCGCGGTCTCGGTCGTCCGCCAGCATGCCGCCGCCCTGATGGACGCGATGATCGCCGACCATGAGCGCTCGACCGGTCCCTGGGAAATCGAGTGGATCGCGCTGCCGGAAGCCTTCTGCCTGATCGCCGGCGCCCTGAAACAGACGCGCTTCGTGCTTGAAGGCCTGGAGGTCGATCCGGCCGCCATGATGGCCAATATCGAACTGACCAATGGCCTGGTGATGTCGGAGGCCGTGATGATGGGCCTCGGCCCCTACATCGGCCGCGAATATGCCCATGACCTGGTCTACGACCTGTGCCGCACGGCGATCAAGACAAACCGCCCGCTGCTCGACCTGCTGGCCGAGCATCCGGAAATCAATCCCCACCTCGACCGGGCGGCGTTGGCCAAGCTGTGCGATCCGGCCAACTACCTCGGCCAGGCTGGCGTGATGGTGGACAAGGTGCTGCAACGCAAGGCGCGACAAGCGTAAAGGAGGGCGGCGATGGAACTGCGGCAACTGCGTTACCTGGTGCGGACCATCGAACTGGGCAGCATCAGCCAGGCGGCGCTCGATCTGGGCGTCGCGCAGTCTGCCGTCAGCCTGCAAATCCAGCGTCTGGAAGGTGAATTGTCGACGCGCCTGTTGCAACGCACGCCGAGCGGCGTGATTCCGACGGATGCCGGCATCGCCTTCCTTTCCCATGCCCAGCTCGCCTTGCGTCATGCCGACGAGGCGATGCTGGCGGCACGGCAGTCGCGCCTTTCCGGCGTCGTCGGCCTGGGCCTGGCACCGACCACGGCCGGCGTCCTCGGCGTGCCGCTGCTGCAGGCAATGCAGGCGCAGTACCCGGATATCCGCATCCATCTGGTCGAGGGCATGTCGGGACACCTCGGGCAGATGCTCAATGCCCGCGAAATCGACCTCGCCGTGCTCTTTGGTGCCGACCAGGCCCGGCGCTGGACGGTCCAGCACCTGCTCGACGAACGCCTCTTCTTCGTCTGCGGCGCCCAGAGCCGGATCGACCAACTGCCAACGACACTGGCGGCCATTACCGAGACGCCCTTGGTGCTGCCGACCCATCGCCACGGCCTGCGCCGGGTCATCGATGCAGCATTTGGCAGCCTGAACCAGAACGCCAACATCGTCGCCGAAGTCGATTCGCTTTATGTGCTGATGGACATGGTGGCGGCCGGCATGGCCGCCACGTTGCAACCGTGGTCGGCGCTGGCCCGCCAACCGGATGCGGGCAGCCGGCTACGCTGGGCGGAAATTGCCGACGTCGGTACGGCGCGGCGCAACCTGCTGTGCAGCCTGTCGGACGACGAACTCTCGCCGGCAGCGTTGGCGACCCGCGGGGTACTCCGTCAGGTCGTCGGACAGTTGATTGACGATGGCCGCTGGAAGGGCATTACACGGGGGCATCTCGAATCGAGATAGGGGGATGCCGGAGCGGCTTGGGGTATCGCCACACCGTTGCGAGATAGTGTCTTCGCTGAAATCAACAAGGGCTCAAAAGGAGCGAATGATGAGTGACAACAAATCCAAAGTAGTCGATGTGCTGGTCATCGGCGGCGGTAATGCCGCGCTGTGCGCGGTCCTGATGGCCCGCGAGGCCGGCGCCTCGGTGCTGCTGCTCGAAGCCGCGCCGCGCGACCGGCGGGGCGGAAATTCCAGCCATACCCGCAACCTGCGCTGCATGCACGATGCCCCCCAGGACGTGCTGACCGAGGCCTACCCGGAGGAAGAGTTCTGGCAGGACCTGCTCAAGGTCACCGGCGGCAACACCAACGAACAGCTGGCTCGCCTGGCTATCCGCGAGTCCGCCAAGTGC
>CAYWNX010000045.1:6339-11734 GCA_964459735.1 uncultured Dechloromonas sp.
CGGCAACACCAACGAACAGCTGGCTCGCCTGGCTATCCGCGAGTCCGCCAAGTGCAGGGGCTGGATGCGCCGGCACGGCGTACATTTCCAGCCCTCGCTGTCAGGCACCTTGCAACTGTCGCGGACCAACGCTTTCTTCATGGGCGGCGGAAAGGCATTGGTCAATGCCTACTACCGCAGCGCCGAAGCACTGGGTGTTGAAATTCGCTACGAATCTCCGGTTGACCGTGTGGAAGTCGTTGACGGCGCTTTCCAGGCAGCCTGGGTTGGCGGCCAACGTATTACGGCCAAGGCGTGCGTCATGGCCGCCGGCGGTTTTGAATCCAACCGCGAATGGCTACGTGAGGCCTGGGGGCAGAATGACGACGGCGAATGGCCGGCCGACAACTTTGCCATCCGCGGCACCCGTTTCAACCAGGGCGTACTGCTCAAGGCCATGCAGGGCGCCGGCGCCGACTTCATCGGCGATCCTTCGCAGTCGCATTGCGTCGCCATCGACGCCCGGGCACCGCTCTACGATGGCGGCATCTGCACCCGTATCGATTGCGTCTCGCTGGGTATCGTGGTCAACAAGTTCGCCCAGCGGTTCTATGACGAAGGCGAGGACTTCTGGCCGAAACGCTATGCCATCTGGGGCCGCCTGGTCGCCCAGCAACCGGGACAGGTCGGCTATTCGGTCATCGACGCCAAGGCAGTCGGCCGTTTCATGCCACCGGTTTTTCCGGGGGCCAAGGCCAATACCCTGGAAGAACTGGCCGGCCAGCTCGGCCTCGACGCTACGGCTTTCGTCCGTACGGTCGCCGACTACAACGCCGGCTGCCGGGTCGGCAGCTTCGACCACACGGCGCTCGACGACTGCCATACCGAAGGCGTCACCCCGGCCAAGACCCACTGGGCGTTGCCGCTCGACACGGCGCCGTTCTACGCCTATCCGCTGAAACCCGGCATCACCTTCACCTACCTCGGCTTGAAGGTTGATCAGCATGCCGCCGTGCATTTCGCCGGCCAACCCAGCAGCAACCTTTTCGTTGCCGGCGAAATGATGGCCGGCAACGTGCTCGGCAAGGGCTATACCGCCGGGGTCGGCATGACCATCGGGACCGTATTCGGGCGCATCGCGGGTGCGCAGGCTGCCAAGGCAGCATTGAAGCAAGGAGCACAACATGCAGGCGCTTAAACAACTGGTCAGCGAAGCCAGCGAACTGGCCACGGGCGAGGTTCGCCTGAGCGACAAGGAGGCCGAAGTCGACCGCATCATGAAGATCTGCAACGCCTGCCGCTACTGCGAAGGCTTCTGCGCGGTCTTCCCGGCAATGACCCGGCGCCTCGAATTCGGCCAGGCTGACATTCACTACCTGGCCAACCTCTGCCACAACTGCGGCTCCTGCCTGCATGCCTGCCAGTACGCCCCGCCGCATGAGTTCGCGGTCAATGTGCCGCAGGCCATGGCCAAGGTGCGCGGCGAAACCTATGCCAGCTACGCCTGGCCGCGAGCCCTTGGCGGCCTTTACAAGAACAACGGCCTGACCGTGGCGCTGGCCCTGGCCGCCGGCCTGGCGTTGTTCCTGCTGCTGACGCTGCAGGTCACCGGCGGCATCCTGCATGCGCCGCTGGCCGGCAATTTTTACGCTATCTTTCCGCACAATACGCTGGCCCTGATGTTCGGCGCCGTATTCGGTTTCGCGGTGCTCGCCCTGAGCTTGGGGGTCCGCCGCTTCTGGCGCGAAGTCTCGCCCGGAGAGTTCAGCGGCGAGGCCGGGGCAGAGGCGGTCGGCAACGTGCTGCGACTGAAGTACCTCGACGGCGGCCACGGCATGGGCTGCAACAACGCCGACGACGCCTTCACCTTGCTCCGTCGCCGCTTCCATCACTTCACCTTCTACGGTTTCATGCTCTGCTTTGCGGCGACCAGCGTGGCGACGCTCTACCACTATCTGCTTGGCTTGCCCGCACCGTACGCAGTGAGCAGCCTGCCGGTGCTGCTCGGCATCGCCGGCGGGATCGGCCTGCTGATCGGACCGGCCGGCCTGCTCTGGTTGAATCTCAAGCGCCACCCGCTGCATGGCGACGCCGAACAGAAACCGATGGATCGCGGCTTCATCGCGCTGCTCCTGCTGACCAGCCTGACCGGCCTGCTGCTGCTCGGCCTGCGCGACACGGCAGCGATGGGACTGCTGCTGGCGGTGCATCTCGGGGTGGTCATGGCGCTGTTCCTGACGCTGCCCTACGGCAAGTTCGCCCACGGCATTTTCCGCTCGGCTTCGCTGCTCAAGTGGTCGATCGAGAAGCGCCTGCCGAGCAAGCTGCAACTCGGTTCCGAGTAGCTCGCCACGCCCGGCCACGCATGCCAGGCTCTTGCCTTTACGCCGGATGGTTGAAGCCATCCGGCTCTTGTCCATGAAGCACTGGGCCCACGCCTGGCGCGCCTTGCGGCATGCCAACTACCAACTGTATTTCGCCGGCCAGGTGGTTTCCATCCTGGGCAACTGGATACAGCAGGTGGCGCTGGGCTGGCTGGTCTACCGCCTGACCGGATCGGCGCTGTTGCTTGGCGGCGTCGCCTTCCTGGCGCAGATCCCCCAGCTGGTCGTTGCCCCGCTGGCCGGCATCGTCATCGACCGCTCGAATATTCGCCGCCTGATGCTGGCCGTGCAATCGGCCATGCTGCTGCAGGCGGCCGCTCTCGCCGCGCTGACCTGGGCGGGCTGGATCACGTCCTGGCAGATTTTGGTCGCGGCGACCGTCTTCGGCATCCTTAACAGTTTCGATGTGCCATTACGCCATGCCTATACCAGCCAGCTGGTGCAGGATCGGCAGGACCTGCCCAACGCCATCGCCCTCAACTCGCTGTTCTTCAATCTGGCACGCTTCATCGGCCCACCCCTTGCCGGGACTCTGTTGGCATTGACTTCCGAGGCGGCCTGTTTCGCCTTCAATGCCCTTTCCTTTCTGGTCATCATTGGCGTCCTGCTACGTCTGCGTACTTCCGCCCAACCCCACAGCAATTCGCGCTTCGGCGAGGCGATGCGGGAAGGTCTGGCCTTCGTCCGCCAGAGCTTTCCGGTACGCCATATCCTCTGGCAGGTGGCGCTGCTCAATTTTTTCGCCGCCAATTACATCCCCCTGATGCCGGCCTTCGCCCGCGACATCTTTCGCGGCGGGCCGGAAACCCTGGGCCTGCTGCTCGGCAGCGCCGGGGGGGGCGCCTTGCTGGCCTCGTTAATGCTGGCCGGCCGTCGTAGCGTGCGCGGACTGACCGGTGCCATCGCCTTCGGCAACCTGCTGGCCGGCATTGCGCTGGTCGCCTTCGCGTTGAGCGCCGACATCGGCTTGGCAGTCGTCATGCTGTTTCTGCTCGGTTTCGGTCTGATCAACGGCAATGCGTCGAGCAACACGATCCTCCAGACCATCCTGCCGGAACGGCTGCGCGGCCGTGTGCTGGCGCTCTACAGTGCCGCCAATCTCGGGGCGGCGGCCCTTGGCGGCTTGCTCAGCGGAGCGCTGGCCGAGTGGCTCGGTGCGGGCGAAACGCTGTTGGCGATGGGCCTCCTGCTGATCGCGGCGGCGCTCTTCTTTCTTATCCGGCTGGAGTTGTTCCGCATGCATCTGCGGCCGATCTACGCCCGGCTCGGTATTGTCCGGGTCGGCGGAAAAACCAGGAAATCACCATGAAAAGACTGACCGTACTGGATGACTATCAGGGCGTCGTTTCCCGACTGGCGGCCAGACGCATCCTTGATGGCTCGGCGATCGAGCTGGCGGTGCTCAATGAGGGGATTGGCGACGAACAAGCGCTGATCGCGGCCCTGGCCGATACCGACTACCTGGTGCTGATCCGCGAGCGGACGCGGATCACGGCGGCCGTGATCGCCGCCTTGCCGCGCCTCAAGCTGATCGTCCAGACCGGCCGCCTGAGCGGGGCCATCGACCTCGAGGCCTGTGCCCGCCACGGTGTCGCGGTACGCGAGGGCAGCGGCAATCCGATTGCGCCGGCCGAACTGACCTGGGCGCTGATTCTCGCCGCCTCGCGCCGCATCGTGCCCTACGCCCGGCAACTGGAACAGGGATGCTGGCAGCGCAGCGCCCCGGCCCTGGCCGACGAACGCCTGGGGCGCGCGCTCTGTGGCCGGACCCTGGGGGTCTGGGGCTTCGGCAAGATCGGCAAGCGGGTGGCTGCGGTCGGGCTTGCTCTCGGCATGAAGGTCGTCGTCCATGGCCGGGAGCAGTCACGAGCGGCGGCCGAGGCCGATGGCTTGCCCTACGTCGCGGACCGCCTGGCCTTTCTCGGCGAGGTCGATGTCCTGACCCTGCACTTGCGCTTGTGTGCGGAAACCCGCCACCTGATCGGCGACGTCGAACTGGCAGCGATGCGCCCCGATGCCCTGCTGGTCAATACCAGCCGTGCCGAACTGCTCGCGCCCGGCGCGCTGCTCCGGGCGCTCGGCAACGGCCGCCCGGGGATGGCCGCGCTCGATGTCTTCGACGATGAGCCGGCAGGGGCCATGGCGTATCTCGGGCACCCGAACATCCTATGTACACCACATCTCGGCTTTGTCGAGCAGGACACGTACGAAGCCTACTTCGGCGAGGCTTTTGCCCATGTCCGCAATTTTTGCCATGGTGGCTCGACAAGGCCTTGCTAGCCGGATGAGCTCCGGGCGGCTAACGAAACATCAGGTGAGCACGGAGCGTCATTTGCGTTGCGATTTTCGCAATAAATATACTGATTAATTCATTTCACGGATGGCGTGGCAAAGCCAAGAATGCGGCTTTGTCACCCAATCCGAGGTTTCTGAAATGTTGATCAGTATTCCCTGTACGTTGATGCGTGGTGGGACGTCGAAAGGCCCCTATTTCCACGCCAAAGATCTGCCGCAGGACGCCGATGCGCGCAATCAACTGCTACTGGCTGCGATGGGTTCACCGCATGTGCGCCAAATCGACGGTATCGGTGGTGGTGATACGCTAACCAGCAAGGTCGTGATCGTCAGTCCATCCGAGCGTCCTGGTATCGATATTGACTACCTGTTCGCTCAGGTTTCGGTTGAGACTGCAACGGTCGACACTACTCCTAACTGCGGCAACATGCTGGCCGGGGTCGGGCCGTTCGCCATCGAGAATAGTCTGGTTAATGCCACCGACCCGGTGACGACGCTACGTATCTTCAATGTCAATACACAGAAGATCGTCGAGGCAGTCATTCAGACGCCGGGCGGGCAAGTGACCTATGACGGCGATGCCAAGATCGATGGCGTTCCCGGCAGTGGCGCCCCGATCCAGCTCAATTTTCGGGATGCAACCGGGGCGAAGACAGGGCGATTGTTTCCCACCGGTAATCGCATCGATGTCATCGATGGCATCGAAGTCTCGCTTATCGACTTTGCGACGCCACTGG
>CAYWNX010000046.1:0-4267 GCA_964459735.1 uncultured Dechloromonas sp.
GGAAATTCGCCTGGCCGAATTGCGCGAGAAAAAACCCGAGGCACAGCTAAAAAAGACCTGGGTGCCTTACGAGCGGATATCCATTCATCTCAAACGCGCCATCATCGCCTCCGAAGACGCCAAGTTCGTCGATCATGAAGGCTTCGACTGGGATGGCATGCAGAAAGCCATGGAAAAAAATCAGAAAAAAGGACGCTTTGTCGCGGGTGGTTCGACGATCACCCAGCAACTCGCCAAGAACCTTTTCCTGACGCCGAGCAAGTCCTATTTCCGCAAGGCCGAAGAGGCGATCATTACCTTGATGCTGGAAAACCTGTGGAGCAAGCGGCGGATTTTCGAGGTTTACCTGAATGTGATCGAGTGGGGCAATGGGGTGTTCGGTGCCGAGGCGGCGGCTCGCCACTATTACAACGTCAGCGCGGCCCAGCTTGGGCCGGAACAAGCCGCCCGGCTGGCCGGCATGGTGCCCAATCCGCGGTACTACGACAGGAATCGCAGCGCACCGGGTTTGGGACGCAAGACCGGGATCATTCTCGGCCGCATGCCAGGTGCTGAAGTGCCCTGACGCCAAGGCTGGGCAAGCCCCCCGCCGGATCTTTCCGGGCCGATTTTGTCAAAGCCCTGACTTGAGCCCGGTGCTAAAATGGCGGACCTTTTGCGGCGCCGCACCATGAGCGAAGACACCCAGCTTTCCGACACCGAAGACTTGCAGGAGCGCCTCGCCGAGGTGCAAACCCTGCTTGCCCGGCACAAGCTGGTCGAGGGGCTGGTGCACCGCCAGGAGGGGCCGCGCCACGATATCGTTGAAGACATCGTTCATAAGCAGCATTTGAACGAACTCCAGCACAAGCTGGAGCCGATGCACCCGGCCGATATTGCCTATATTCTGGAAGCGCTGCCGCTTGAAGAACGGCTGATTGCCTGGGATCTGGTCAAGGCCGAGCGCGATGGCGAGATTCTGCTTGAGGTTTCGGACGCGGTTCGCGAGACGCTGATCGAGTCGATGGAGCGCACCGAGCTGGTCGCGGCGGCGGAAACGCTCGATGCCGACGAGCTGGCCGACCTTGCACCCGACTTGCCGCAAGGCGTTATCGACGACGTTTTCCGGGGTTTGTCGGTCGAAGAGCGCGAACAACTCCGCGCCGCCATGTCCTATCCCGAAGAATCGGTCGGTTCGATCATGGACTTCGATATGGTCACCGTGCGCGAGGATATTACGCTCGAAGTGGTGTTGCGTTATTTGCGCCGTTTCGACGAACTTCCCGACCATACGGATCAACTTTTCGTCGTTGACCGCGACGAGCGCCTGATGGGCGTGCTGCCGCTGAATATCCTGCTGATCAACGAGGTCGATGTTGAAGTCGGCGCCTTGATGCAAACCGATTTCGTCGAGCTCGAGCCGGACGATTTCGCCGACGAGGCGGCCAAGGCCTTTGAGCGCTATGACCTCGTTTCGGCCCCGGTTGTCGACCCGGAAGGCCGGCTGGTTGGCCGCGTCACCGTCAATGCGGTGGTGGACTTCATTCGTGAAGAGGCTGAAAGCGAGCAACTTGCCCAGGCCGGTCTGCGCGAAGAAGAAGATATTTTTGCATCCGTCTGGGACTCGGTGAAAAACCGCTGGGCCTGGCTGGCGGTCAATCTGGTGACAGCATTCTTTGCCTCGCGAGTGATCGGGGCCTTTGAGGACTCCATCGAAAAACTGGTGGCGCTGGCGGCGTTGATGCCGATTGTCGCGGGCATTGGCGGTAACTCCGGCAACCAGACGATCACCATGATCGTGCGCGCCATCGCCATGGGCCAGGTCCAGCCCGATGCCATGCGCCGCCTGTTGCGCAAGGAACTCGGCGTCGCCACTATCAATGGCCTGATCTGGGGCGGCTTGCTCGGCCTCGCTGCCTGGTGGCTGTACGGCAATCCCAAACTGGGTCTGGTGATGACGGCGGCGATGACCTTGAACCTGTTGCTCGCGGCTTCCGCCGGTGTCGGCATCCCGCTGCTGCGCCAGAAATTCGGTGCTGATCCGGCGATGGGCGGCTCGGTGATGATTACCGCGCTGACCGATTCCGGCGGCTTCTTTATCTTCCTCGGACTGGCGACACTGCTGCTAATGTGAGTCCGGCGTCAGCAGCTTGAGGCCGACGATGCCGGCAACGATCAGGCCAATGCTGACCAGTCGCGCCACTTCCCGCGATTCCCCGAACAAAAACATCCCGAGAATGGCCGTGCCGACCGCGCCGATGCCGGTCCACACGGCGTAGGCCGTGCCCAGCGGCAGGACTTTCAGTGACCAGCCAAGTAAAACGACACTGATTACCATGGCCAGCAGGGTTGCCACCGAAGGCCAGAGCCGGCTGAAACCCTCGGTGTATTTCAGCCCGACCGCCCAGCCGACCTCGCAGAGGCCGGCGATGAACAGGACGAGCCAGGCGCTGCCGGTGTTCACTTCAAGCTGGCAAAGTAGGCATCGGCCGCGGCAATGGTTGTCGCAATGTCGGCGTCCGTATGCGCTGCCGAGACGAAGCCGGCTTCGAAGGCGGACGGCGCGAAATAGTGGCCGGCGTCGAGCATGGCGTGGAAGAAGCGGTTGAAGGCTTCCTTGTCACAAGCCAGCACTTCGTCGTAGGTGGCCGGGCATTTTTCGGCGAAATAAAGGCCGAACATGCCGCCAACGTTCTGCGCGGCAAAAGCGACACCATGTTTTTTCGCGGCAGCAACCAGACCATCGCACAGTGTCTTGGTCTTGGCGGTCAGTGCTTCGTAGAAGCCGGGCTTCTGGATCAGGGCCAGCGTTGCCAGACCGGCAGCCACGGCGACCGGGTTGCCGGAGAGCGTGCCGGCCTGATAGACCGGGCCGAGCGGAGCAATTTTTTCCATGATTTCGCGCTTGCCGCCGAAAGCGCCGAGCGGCATGCCGCCGCCAACGACCTTGCCGAAGGTGGACAAATCCGGCGTGATGCCGAACAGGCCCTGGGCGCTCTTCAGGTGGACGCGGAAACCGGTCATCACTTCGTCAAAAATCAGCAAGGCGCCGTGTTTTGCGGTCAACTCGCGCATAACGCGTAAAAACTCGGCGGTCGGGGCGATCAGGTTCATGTTGCCGACGACGGGTTCGACGATAACTGCCGCAATCTTGGCGCCATGTTCGGCGAAAGCGTCGGCCAGTTGCTGCGGATCGTTATAGGCCAGCACCATGGTGTGCTGTGCCAGATCGGCCGGTACGCCGCCAGAGGACGGGTTGCCGAAGGTCAGTGCACCGGAGCCGGCCTTGACCAGCAGGCTGTCCGAATGGCCGTGGTAACAGCCTTCGAACTTGATCAGCACGTCGCGGCCGGTGTAGCCGCGGGCCAGGCGAATGGCGCTCATCGTGGCTTCGGTACCGGAGGAAACCAGGCGCACCATTTCCATTGATGGAACGAGTTCGCAGAGCAGGTCGGCGATATCGACTTCACGCGCGGTCGGGGCGCCGAAAGTCAGGCCATCGACGACCGCAGCCTGTACGGCGGCGATGACTTCCGGGTGGGCGTGGCCGAGAATCAGCGGTCCCCAGGAGCCGACGTAATCGAGATACCACTTGCCATCGGCGTCCTGGACCTTGGGGCCGATGCCCTTCTGGAAGAAACAGGGGGTGCCGCCGACCGAGCGGAAGGCGCGGACCGGCGAATTGACGCCGCCGGGGATGTGACGCTGGGCGCGTTCGAAAAGTTGCTGGTTGCGTGAAGTCATGCGTGGGCTTCCTCGAATAAACGTTGGTAGGCGGCAGCGCGGGCGGCAATGTCCGGCGCGCTGAATAAATCGGTAATGACGGCAAGCAGGTCGGCGCCGGCGGTAAGCAGGGGCGGGGCGTTGGCGAGCGTGATGCCGCCGATGGCGCAACTGGCTGCGGTCAACGTGGTTTTTGCCTGAAAAAACAGGTCGACCGTGGCTGGCACTGCATCGGGCTTGGTTAGCGAAGGATAAACGGCGCCGAAGGCGACATAATCGGCACCGGCGGTAGTGGCTTGCTGGGCAGCGGCAAAATCGGCATAGCAGGAAGCGCCGAGAATTTTGTCCGGTCCGAGGATGGCGCGGGTGGCAACGAGGTTGCCGTCATCCTTGCCGAGATGGACGCCATCGGCGCCGATCAGGAAAGCGAGGGCCAGATCGTCATTGATCAGCAGGCGGGCGCCAAAACGCCGGGTCAGGTCGCGCAGGGCGCGGGCCCGGACAACACGCTCGGGGGCATCGCTCTGCTTGTCGCGGAATTGCACGATGCGGCAACCACCGGCCA
>CAYWNX010000046.1:4367-11683 GCA_964459735.1 uncultured Dechloromonas sp.
GCCCAGAAAAAACGATCCGGGATCAACTGCCCCATGCCGGCGTGAAAGCCGTTTTTCAGCGTTTGCCAGGTGTAGTCCTGGGCATCGCGTACGGCATCCTCAAGGTTGGCGCCACCGGCAATGCAGCCGGCAATGGCCGAGGCGAGCGTGCAGCCGGAGCCGTGGTAACTGCCCGGCAGGCGTTCCCACTCGTCGCGCCGGATGACACCTTCGGGCCCGTACAAGGTATTGACCACTTGCGGCGTGTTTTCATGGGTGCCGGTAATCAGCACATATTGCACGCCCATTTCGATCAGGCGCTGGGCGCAGATGTCAATCGAAGGCTCGCCTTCATCATCGTCACTTTCTGCCAGCCGGCGAGCTTCCGGTGCATTTGGCGTGAGCAGCGTCGTTTGGGGCAGCAATATTTCGCGGATGGCCGAGATGATTTCCTCGCCGGAAAGTGCGTCGCCCCGCCCGGAAGCTAGTACCGGATCGAAAATCAGCGGGATTTCCGGGTAGTCCGAAGTGATTTCAGCCACAGCCAGCACATTTTCGACACTGCCCAGTACGCCGATCTTGAAGGCGGCGACCGGCATGTCTTCAAGGATAGTGCGCGCCTGTTGCTCCAGCAGTTCGGCGCTGACCGGGTGCACACTCTGCACGCCGACGGTGTCCTGGACGGTGAGCGCCGTGATGGCGGTCAGCGGATGGCAACCGAGGCTGGCCAGGGTCAGGATGTCGGCCTGAATGCCGGCGCCGGAGGATGGGTCGCTGGCGGCAAAGACCAGCACCTGGGGCGGGCTGGGGGGCGTAGTAATACTGGAATTCATGGGTTTTCGCGCCCTTGGCGGCAGCGAAGGGGATTGGGTAAGATGAGTCGGGATTTTATCTGAATCCGTTGTCGACAGAACCCTGCGATGAGCCAGCGGCAACACTGTTTTCGAGATTGCTTTGCGGCAATACTTCCGTAGTATGATTCGGCGATAACTAGAGCACCTCAAAAAAGGCTAGGGGGCGGGACATTGGCTGATTTAACCAGGCTGCGCGGCGTCAAGGTGATGGTCATCGACGACAGCAACACGATACGGCGAAGCGCCGAGATTTTTCTCGTCCAGGCCGGCTGTCAGGTTGTACTTGCCGAGGATGGTTTCGATGCCTTGGCCAAAATCGCCGATCACCAGCCGCAGGTCATTTTCTGCGACATCATGATGCCCCGTCTGGATGGTTACCAGACCTGTTCCCTGATCAAGAAAAATACCCGTTTCAAAGCCACGCCGGTGATCATGCTGTCCTCCAAGGATGGCCTCTTCGACCGGGCGCGCGGGCGCATGGTCGGGTCCGATCAATACCTGACCAAGCCCTTTACCAAAGACAGTCTGCTGCAAACAGTCGCCAGCTTTGCCTTGCCGACTGAAACAGAATCCAACCCGTAGTTCAGGAGCAAAAATGCCGGTCAAGAACATCCTCGTGGTCGACGATTCACCGACCGAGCGTTTTTTTACGGTCGACGTGCTGACCAAGGCGGGGTACCTGGTGATCACCGCCGAGAATGGCGAGGAAGGTATCGCCAAGGCCAAAGCCAACAAACCCGACCTCATTCTGATGGATGTCGTCATGCCCGGCCTCAATGGCTATCAGGCCACCCGGACGCTGACCCGCGACGAGGAAACCAAGGATATTCCAGTCATCGTCTGTACCTCCAAGGGGCAGGAAACCGACAAGATCTGGGGTCTGCGTCAGGGCGCAGTGGATTACCTGGTCAAACCACTCAATCCGGAAGAGTTGCTGCAGCGGGTTGCCGCGCTGCCCTGACTCAATGGCCAAAAAAACCAGCCTTCGTGATTTTCAGGAGTACCTCGCGGCCCGCCTGACGACGGCGGCCCAGGGGCGTGGTGCCCTGTCCTGGCTCGGTGTCGAGGCGGGTGATGAGGCCTGGCTGCTTGACCTTTCGGACAGTGGCGAAATAATTCAGGCGCCGCAGTTGGCATCGGTGCCGCTGACTCGCTCGTGGTTCGCCGGCATCGCCAATATCCGTGGCAACCTGCATGCGGTCACTGATTTTTCAGTATTTCGCGGCGGCGCACCGACGCCGCAGAATGCCAATGCGCGCCTGTTGCTGATCGGTGCCAGGCACGGCGCCAATGCAGCCTTGTTGGTATCGCGCATGCTCGGTCTGAAGAACCCTGAGGATTTCACGCCGGAAGCATCGGATAACTCCGTGCCGGGCTGGGCGGCACAGCGTTTCGCCGATACGCAGGGCAAAATCTGGCGCAAGCTTTCGGTACGCGAACTGCTGGCCGATCACGATTTCATGAATATCGGGGTTTGATTCCGGGCCTTGCGGCCCCGACCCCTAGAAGAGGATTTCCATGGCTTTCGGTTTTAACCTCCCCAGGTCCGGTGTTGCCGACAAGGGCGACGCCTCTGCAACAATGACGATTTCGCCTGAGCGTATCGATGAGCCGGGCGGTATTTTAGGCAAGCTGCCGTTGCCCGGCTTCCTGGTCAATCAGCCGGTTATCCAGCAAATGAAGACGGTCGGTGCCGTCTTCGTCGTTCTGCTTTTATTGATTGCGGCGCTGGTTTATCACGACAACCGGGAGTCAACCCACGGCACGGCCTACATCGCCGCTTCCGGCGAAATGCGCATGCTGTCGCAACGTCTGGCCAAGGCTTCCTCGCAGGCGCTGCAGGGTAATCCGGTCGCCTTTGCCCAGTTGAAGGAGTCGCGCGACACTTTCTCGCAGTTGCTGGCGGGCCTTGGCGTTGGCGGCGAACTCAGGGGGGTCAGCGTTCCAGCCTCACCGGAAGAGGTTCGTCCCCAGTTGGAGGCGCTGACCCAACTGTGGATCGCAACTGACAAGGATGCCATGACGGTGATCGGCCAGGAAAAGAGCTTGGTTGCACTCGGCAAGAGTGTCTTTACGATTGATGTTAAAGACTCCGTGATGCTGGAACTGGCCGAGCAGCTTGCGATGCTCAAACTGCAAGCTGGTGCCAGCGCCCGCGAAGTTGCCGTGGTCAGCCAGTTGGCCATGTTGACTCAGCGGATTGCCAAGAATGCTTCAGTACTGCTGGTCGGTGACGAGATCAGCCCGGAAGTGGCTTTTCTGCTTGGCAAGGACACCAATACCTTCCGCGATATTCTGGCGGGGCTGAACAAGGGCAGCGATTCGCTGCGTCTTTCCGGTAACAATGATCCTGAAAGTCGTGCCAAGCTTGCCGAGCTGGACGTTGCGTTCAAGGAGCATCAGGAAGCGATTGCCAGCATTCTCGGCAATATGCAGCCACTGGTGCTTTCCAAGCAGGCGGGTTCGCGAATTTTCCGCGGCAGCGAGGAGCTGCTGAAGGCAACGGACAATCTGGCGCTTGGTTATCAGGAGGCTTTATCAGAGCGTGCACTTTACGTCGTGCTGCTGATCGTGATGTCCCTGGCAGCGCTGGCGACACTGGCGCTACTTGCCAAGATCTACCTTGATGACAACACCCGCCGGGCGCAGGATGCCGAAAAGCAGCGCCATGCCTCGGAACAGGTAAATCGCGAAAACCAGGACGCCATTCTGCGTCTGATGAATGAACTGGGTGACCTTGCCGACGGCGACCTGACTGTCACTGCAACCGTCAGCGAAAATATTACCGGCGCCATTGCCGACTCGATCAATTACACCATTGAAGAACTGCGCGTACTGGTCGGCCGGATCAACGATGCGGCGAACCGGGTGACGGCAGCTACCGAAATTGCCCGCCAGACCTCGGCCCAGTTGCTCGATGCCGCCGAACGGCAATCCAGCGAAATTCAGGAAGCTGGCCAGTCGGCGCTCAAGATGGCACGGTCGATGAGCGAGGTTTCCGGCAATGCGATGCAATCTGCTCAGGTTGCACGCCAGTCACTGACAGCGGCGGAAAAAGGGACTGCGGCGGTGGAGGATTCGATCAAGGGCATGAACGAAATTCGCAATCAGATTCAGGAAACCTCGAAGCGCATCAAGCGGCTCGGTGAAAGCTCGCAGGAAATCGGTGAAATTGTTGAACTGATTTCTGACATTACCGAGCAAACCAACGTCCTGGCGCTGAATGCGGCCATTCAGGCGGCCTCGGCCGGCGATGCCGGGCGCGGCTTTACCGTGGTTGCCGAAGAAGTGCAGCGACTGGCTGAACGTTCCGGCGAAGCGACCAAGCAAATTGCAGCGATTGTGAAGACCATTCAGACCGATACGCAGGATGCGGTTTTTGCCATGGAGCAATCGACCCAGGGTGTGGTCGAGGGTGCCAAGCTCTCCGACGCCGCTGGTCAGGCGCTTTCCGAGATCGGTCTGGTGTCGCGCGATCTGGCTGACCTGATTCAAAACATCTCCACCTCGACGCAGAACCAGGCTGACTCGGCTACCCAGGTGGCAGGGCTGATGCAGGATATTTTGCGCGTGACGGAACAGACGACAGCGGGTACCCAGCGCACGGCCCAGGCGGTTGATGAACTGACTGCACTGGCCTCTGAATTGAAGGGATCGGTCGCCGGCTTCAAGGTGGACTGACAGGCATCGCGAGAGACTATGAACGCGACAACAGAATTCGATTTGGGTCCGCTCACCTGGGTCAAGGGCGAGATTGATCTGGCCCTGCAACGCGCCGAAGAGGCGCTGGCTCAGTATGAAGCGGGGGCGGCTGGCACGCCGCTCAAGTTTTGTCGGACGCATGTTCACCAGGTGCATGGCGCCCTGTCGATTGTCGGACTGGATGGTGTAACCCATGTTACGGAGTCGATTGAGGCGCTGCTCGCTGCCCTTGAAGACGCCAGCCTGGCGTCGGATGAGGCGGGTATCGCCGTGTTGCGCCAGGCTTTTTCAGGCTTGCGACTTTATCTTGACGATCTGATGGTAGGCGAGCCCAACCAGCCATTGCGTCTGCTGCCGGTTTATCTGTCTTTGGCTGCCAGGCGCGGTGTCACCACCGCCCACCCCAGCGACTTGTTCTACCCCGATCTTACCCAGCGTCCCCCCCGGCGGGCGAAGCCCCAGGCAGTTCTCGACCCGGATCAGTTGAAGCATGCGTTGAAGTCGGAGCGCATGCGCTACCAGAAAGGCTTGCTGAACTGGCTGAAGAAGCCAGCCGAAGCTGAAGCCGGGCGTCAGTTGATGCGGGACGCCCTGGCCGGTATCGAGTTGCACCAGGAGACGCAGGCGGCGCGAAGTTTTTGGTGGGTGGCGGGGGCCTTCCTCGACGCACTGGCCGACCCCGGCATTGGTGCCGATATCTCGGCTCGCCAGTTGTGTTCGCTGATCGATGCCCAGATTCGCCGCTTGCTCGACGGCTCGAACAATGTGGCCGAGCGGGTGATGCGCGAGGCGCTTTATTACGTCGCTCAGGCGCCGGCCGACCTTGATCCGCTGATTGCCCAGGTTCAGGCAACTTTTGCCTTGCCGGCACTACTGCCGGCCGCAGCAATGCCAACCCAGGTTCAGCCGCAGGATACTGCCCTGCGCAAATTACGCGAAACGCTGGTCGCCACCGAGGAGTTCTGGAACAAATTCTGTACCGGCAGCACCAACAGCCTCTCGGGGTTTGCCGAAAATGCCCGCGTCTGCGCCCAGTTGACCGAAGAAGTTGGTCAGACCGACCTCAAACGCCTCGGTCAGGGCTTGGGGGCTGTGGCCAACTGGCTGGCCGAAGAGCCTGCGCGCTACAACGACACCGTGGCGATGGAAGTGGCCACCACCATCCTGCTTTTGCAGAATGCCCAAGAGGACTTCAAGCGTCTGGGAACCGATTTCGCCCAGCAGGTCGACCTGATGGTTGCCCGCTTGTATGCCTGCATCGCCGGCAAACCGGCTGCCGATGACGAAGCTATTCCGTTGCTTGATGAAATGACCCGGCGCGCCCAGGAAAAGCTCCTGATCGGTCAGGTTGGACGCGAGATCCAGAATAATCTGGCCCAGATCGAGCAGGCGCTCGATGGCTTCTTCCGTGACCCGGCCAAGGGTCATGATCTGGCCCAACTGGATGGCCCGATCCGGCAGGTCGGCGGTGCACTGGCCATGCTGGGCCATTTTGCTGCGGTAAGCAATCTCAAGGAATGCGGCAGCCGGATTCAGCAATTTGCCCAGGCGGATTATTCGCCAGCCAACGAGGACTTCGAATGGGTGGCGAACCAGCTTTCGCTGCTCGGCTTTTTTGTCGATGCCCTGCAGAATGGCGAAACTGATTTCGACGCTTTCGTTCGCCGCGTCAAAGGCGAAAAGTCGGCCACTGCGGATGCCACGGCAGAGCCGGAAGCTGAAGCTGAAGCCGAGGGCATCACGGCGCCGAGTGTTGAAACGCAGCTTGTCCAGCAAACCCGCGAGATGCAGGCGCTGGTTGAAGCCCTCAAGGAGGCGCCGGCAGACACCCGTTTGCAGGATGAACTGAAACAAAATCTGCAGGCCATCCAGAAGGATGCCGATCTCGTCGCCAATGTTGAATTGGGCGAGACCGCCAAGGCGGCTTTGAAAGCCTTGCAGGCCGGTGAAGTGGCAGACACGGCGCTGGCTGGCTTCAAACCGCAAGGGCCTGAGGTGGCGCAACCCTCGGCCACAACCCTGCATCTGGCCGAGTCGTCGCATGAGGAAATCGATGCCGAGTTGCTGGGTATCTTCCTTGAAGAGGCGACCGAAGTGCTGGCCACGCTGGGCGACCAGCTTGACCTGCTGGCTGCCGATTCAGGCAATACCGAGGCCTTGGGCACCATCCGTCGTGCCACGCACACGCTGAAAGGCAGCGGCCGGATGGTGGGCCTCACTGACCTGGGTGAAACGGCGTGGGAACTGGAGCAGACGATCAATCTCTGGTTGCGGCAGGATCAGCCTGTTACGCCGGAACTGCTGCATCTGCTCAGCGAAGAACAGGCGCTGTTTACGACCTGGGTGGCCCACCTCGAAAGCGGTCAGGGTGTCGCTCCCGATGCATCGGCGCTGATCGCGCTGGCTGGCCGCCTGCGTGGTGTCGAAACGCTACCGGCGCCGGAGGCGGCCAAACTGCTTGAACCGCCTGCCGTCAGCCAGATGGTTGAACTGCCGGTGCCGGCAGCGGATGACCAGGCGCCGTCCATCGTCCTCGACCTGCTGCTGCTTGATGAGCCGGTTCCGGTTGAACCGGAGGTGATCGAGGCCGCTCCCGTCGAGGCCGACCTGCATCTGCAATCCGCCGCCGAGGCGCTTGAGGATTTGCTGGCGCCGGAAGAGCCATTGCTGCGGTCGACGCCAGAAAACGAGCAAATTCCCGAAACGCTTTCGCCGTTAGTTCCCGAGCCAGCGCCACCTGCCACACCTCAGACGCTTTACGACATCTTCCTCGAAGAAGCC
>CAYWNX010000047.1:0-11673 GCA_964459735.1 uncultured Dechloromonas sp.
GAGGGGCAAGAATTATACCCGAGGCGGCGCGGGAGCTGGCGCGGAGGGGATAAAGACTGAACGACATAGGCCAGTGATGACGACGAAAATCTGTCGGCACCTTTGTTTCGTGCTTCACTGACTTTGTTCCTTTTTGCCTGTTTTCTCCGGTCGACCGTTGCAACGGCGAATACGAAGCGCAGATCGACATCCGAACGTTGGAAGTCATTGTCGGTCGCCTGCCGAAACGGGCCCTGAACCTGACGATAGAATGGGCCATCGAACACCGCCAAGAACTCATGGAGGACTGGAATTTATGCCAAGCCAGACAACAGCCCAAGAAAATTCAGCCGCTGGAGTAACTCCCGCTGCGCCGTGGCGCCTTCAGGCCGTGACGGTCCTTGCCGATTACCAGCTGGCCATCAGTTTTCGGGACGGCCGCAACGGCATAGTGGATTGTTCCGCCCTGCAAACATCGGAAAACCTCTGCATTTATGCCGCGCTGACCGACCCGAATTTCTTTGCGCAAGTCCGTATCGAACTCGGCGTCCTCACCTGGCCCAATGTGGCCGATCTTGACCCGAGTTGGTTGTATGAGGAATTGGCAGACAGGAAATCTTGGTCTGTTCCCTTTTAACTTCCTGATCTTTTTTATTTTTGCCTGATTGCCACGGTCGACCGTAGCAATCAGGCTTTTTTGTACTGCAAACATGGGCCGAGATGTTTGCCTCGCCACCTCCACCTGCTTGGCTCTTTATATCGACTCCGACCACGCTTGCTCGCGCAACAGCGGCCAGCGCGGAAAGTTACGCGGGCACCTGAGTCGTTGGCGGCATGAGATATTGACGACTTGAAGAAAGACCGTGGCGGACTTTGATTTACCGAGGACAAACCGTTTGTATTTCTGATTACGTCCACGGACAAATCGTGCCTGGCCACATTGATTGCAGAGGCTTACAAGTGAAAATTGAGTTCAACATACTAGCCAACGCCACGGATTCCATAACTCAAGCCATCGCATTGACAGCATGGAGAGACGAACCGGACGACGCAAGGCGGTTGAAACAAGCCGTCGTTGCAATCGCGCATGGCGTTGAGTTGCTTCTCAAGGAACGTTTACGCCGAGTCCACCCGGTTTTGATCTGGGAAAACGTCGACAAATTTCCGAATCTAAGTGCCCGAACCGTAACGGTGGATGCAGCGCTAAATCGTCTCGTCCGCATTGGTGGCTTGGAATTTCTTAAAGACGATGCCGAACTCATCGCCTCACTTCGGGATACACGAAATGCAATTGAACACTACGCATGGACAACCACAAAAGCTGAAGCTGATCGAATCGTCGGACAGGCGTTAGAGTTCGCGCTTCACTTCGCTAGAACCGAGCTGAAATATGACTTTTTTGGCTTCGGGACACACAAAGACGGCACCTTTGAAGACCTCCTAGAGTCGAATTCTCACTTTGCGGATGCATTTCAAAATCGCGACAAAAAAGTCGCGACAGTACCCGATGAGTCAAAAATACTTTGCGACTACTGCCACTCCTGGGCTGTTCATCCAACAACAGGGGCTTGCACACTGTGCGGTCACTGGAACTATGGGGGCGATTCACCCCTCCGTTCTAAGACGCCGGTTGACCGTGCGGTCAGTCGTTGCCTCTATGGTCATAGAGCCAGCAGTTGTTTTTATGATTTCGGCAATTTGAAAAGTGCCGAAGAACTCATGGCAGTCCGCTCCGATGCTTCCCAGCTAAACAACCCCGTTGCAAATCAGTTGCCGCCGCGGCTTCCCGCTAGCCCTGCCGCCAGGGCAGCCCGAGGTGGCGCCAGCCGCCCTTGCTGCCGCGATGGGCCTGTTCGTCGGGTTCACCTTCGAAGCCGTCGAGGATGTTGTAGGCCTCGAAGCCGAGTTCGCTGGCACGGCGGGCGGCGGCGATTGAGCGCACACCGCTGCGGCACATCATGAGGACTTTCTTGTCGGCCGGCACGGCGCCGGCGAGCGTTTCGCCGAAGGTCGGATTCACGGCCATGCCGGGCCATTGTTTCCAGGCCAGCGCGACGGCGCCCGGCACGAAGCCGACCCACTCGCGTTCGGCGTCGGTGCGGACGTCGACCAGCACTGCCTCGCCGGCTTGCCACCAGCGGTAGGCGAGTTGCGGCGAAATATCGCCGGCATAGCCGGCAGCAGTCTGGACGCCATTCAGGTCCCCGCTGCCGGCATCGTGACGGTGGCCGGAAGTCAGGTTGGCCGGCACGGCTTCGTCGATGCGCTTGGGGCGAGGCAGGTTCAGGGCGTTCATCAGGTTGACGAATTCGTCCAGCGTCTTGCCGGCGACCCGGGCGTTTCCGGCTTTCTCGGCGCCGATGGTGGTTTGGGTGTGGCCCTGATAGTCGTGGCCGGGCCAGACGATGGTGTCGTCGGGCAACGCAAACAGCACGCGGGTCAGGCTGTCGTACAGGGCCTGCGGGCTGCCGGACTGGAAATCGGTGCGGCCGCAGGTACCGACCAGCAAGGTATCGCCGGTGAATACATGGTTGCGCCACCGGTAGCACATGCTGCCCGCGGTGTGGCCCGGCGTATGCAGCGCGCGAATCTGCTCGCTGCCGAAGGACAGCATATCGCCGTCGTTGAGTTGAACCGAGGCCGTCGTGATGCCGCAGCCGGCGGGTGCTGCGGTGCGCGCGGCGGTCTGTTCGGCGAGCAGCCAGGCGCTGGTGATGTGGTCGGCATGGCCGTGGGTTTCCACCGCCCAGAGCAGTTCGATGCCCTGCTCCGCCAGCACGGCCAGATCGCGGTCGATCTGCGCGTCGACCGGGTCGATGATCAAGCCTTGCCTCGATACGTCATCGACCAGAATGTAGGTGTAGCTGCTCGACGCCGGGTCGAACAGCTGGATCGGCGTTACGGCCTTGTCGGGCATGGCGTCGGCCTGCGGCATCAGTGCCTGCCGCAGGGTGCTTCGGCCAGCGACCCGGTATGGGCAACGCACACCCATTGCCCGGCGCGGCGCCCCCGGACACTGGCATCGAAGACCTTGAGGTCCACGTCCGCGGTGGCGCCCCCCCTATTCCTGATCGCGTTCCAGAACTTTTGCTCAAGAGCGAAAAGTTCCCGACTCATATCGTCGTGTTGCATATGCGGCCTCCTGTTCTCCAGCACTACGCCCGGGCGCAATCGGCTGCCAGCCTTCAGGCATCTGAGCTTTTAGGCCAACCGTCGACGGAAATGTTCCGGCGATTCAACACTCCTGCATGGAATGCTGGCGGTCGACACGAAATTTGGCCTGTTTTTCCGGTTGACCGTGGGACCAGCCGTTGTCCTAATGCAGCTTGACGTGTGGCTCGGTGCGTCGGGTGATCAGTCGGGCCAGCGTGTCCAGCGCCACTTTGACAAAGCCATGCAGCGCCAGTTGGTGCAGCTTGTAAAGGGAGATATACATCATGCGGGCAAAGTAACCTTCGACCCACAGATTGCCACCGACCAGCCCGCCCATCAGGTTGCCCACCGTCGAATATTTGCCGAGCGAAACCAGCGAGCCGAAATCCCGGTACTGCCAGGGTTTGAGCGGTTTGCCTTCGAGCCGCGCCCGAATCTGCCGGAACATGTGCGAGGCCTGTTGGTGCGCCGCCTGAGCTCGCGGCGGGACGTTGCCTTCCTTGCCTACCCAGGGGCAGGCAGCGCAGTCGCCGAGAGCAAAGATATGCTCGTCGCGGGTCGTTTGCAGGGTGGGATGAACCACCAGCTGATTGATGCGGTTGGATTCCAGACCACCAAAATCCTTGAGCATTTCAGGCGCCTTGACCCCGGCTGCCCAGACCACCAGTTCGGCCGGAATCACTTCGTCGTTGGCCAGTCGCACGCCGTCGGGCAGCACTTCGGCCACGGCAGCACCGGTCCGTACTTCGACCCCAATTTCGCCGAGCAGGCGTCGGGCGGCAGCCGAAACCCGCTCAGGCACGGCGGGCAGGACACGCGCCGCGGCTTCAATCAAAATGATCCGGATATCTTCGCCGGGATCGATCCGGTCCAGGCCATAGGAAACCAGGGTGCGCGTTGTTTTGTGCAGTTCTGCCGCCAATTCGACGCCGGTGGCGCCAGCGCCGATGATGGCGACCGTCAGCTGACCCGGCCGCCGCGCTTCGGGTTGGGCATGGGCGCGAATGCAGGCGTTGACCAGACGGCGATGGAAACGGGCGGCCTGGGCCGGCATTTCCAGGGCGATGGCGTTTTCCTTGACGCCCGGCGTGCCGAAATCGTTGGTCAGACTGCCAATGCAGATGACCAGTGTGTCGTAGCGAAAGACGCGGGGCGCGATGACCTGCTCGCCATCCTCATCGACATAGGGCGCCGTTGTCACCTGGCGTTTTTCGCGGTCGATGCCGACCACTTCACCGTAGCGGTAGCGGTAGCCATGCCAGTAGGACTGGGCCAGGTGATTGAGTTCGTAGGAGCCGAGATCCATGCTGCCGGCGGCAATTTCATGCAGATGCGGCTTCCAGAAATGGGTCTGGGCCTTCTCGATCAGGGTGACCGCCAGCTTGCCCTTGCGGCCAAGTTTGTCGCCGAGTGCGGTGACAAGTTCGAGGCCACCTGCACCGCCGCCAACCACCACGACCTGATGCAGATTGGCATCCGGACCCAGCACATTGAATGGCTCACCGGCATCGGCCGTCCCTGTGTCGGGCTGCGTTGGGTCCATCAAAATTCTCCGTTATTGACATTGTGGGGGGCACTGAACATACCCCGCAGCGTAAATCGCCACCTCGCCGCAATCGCTAGAATATCCTCCAGAAAATCGCCGGTTCAAGCCTGACATCTTCGATCCGCAACAGGGGAAACCCGTTGGCCGGGCCGAGCGCCGGGTCGACCTGATAAGCTGCCGCGGCCCGACTGCCAGCCCGTGGCAGCCATTGCCCACTTGAAGGAACAAGCCTCGATGAATTGCCCCCTGCGCGTTGCCAGCCTCCTCGCCCTGCTTTTTGCCGGCAGCGCGGCACTGGCCGCCCCGCCGCTCCCGCCCTTGTCCGCCACCTCGTCCGAACTCACCGTTTCCGGCATTTCGTCGGGTGGCTACATGGCGGTTCAGTTTCAGGTCGCCTATTCGGCGCTAGTCCGCGGTGCCGGCGTGCTCGCCGGCGGGCCGTATTACTGCGCCGAAGGAAAAGTCGGCCGGGCGCTCGGCAACTGCATGGCGCCGACCCCGACTGAAGGCCCGCCACCGCCGGCCGATACCTTGAAACGTATCGGGCATCTGGCCGAAGCGAAACAGATCGACCCGGTCAAAAATCTCAACGACGACCGCGTCTGGCTGCTCTCCGGCGGCCAGGACAAAACGGTAGCACCGGCGGTGATGGATAGCCTCGCCGAGTTTTACCGGCGCATCCTGCCGGCCGATGCGCTGCGCTATGTCAAGGTGGCCGACGCCGGTCACGCCATGCTCTCTGTCGCCGATCCCAAGGCCAATGCCTGCGCCACCAGCAGCCCGCCTTTCATCAATCGCTGTCAGGAGATCGACGCGCCCGGCCAGTTGCTGAATCACCTGCTCGGCCCGCTCAAGGCGCCGGCGGCAACACTGGACGGCGAAATCGTCGCTTTCGACCAGCGCCCCTACATCAAGGGCGCCGCGGTAGACGCCAGCCTGGCCGACGAAGGTTATGCCTTCATTCCGGCTACCTGCCGCGCCGGCGGCTGCCGGATTCACGTCGCTTTCCACGGCTGCCGCCAAAGCTACAGTGAAATCGGCCCGCGTTTCATCGAAGCTGCCGGCTACAACGGCTGGGCGGCGAGCAACCGCTTGATCGTCCTTTACCCGCAAACCGTTGCCCGCAGCGGCCTGGCTTTCGGCTCGTTCAAAATGATCCTCAACCCGAAAGCCTGCTGGGACTGGTGGGGCTATACCGGCGACGACTATCACACCCGCGACGGCGTTCAGATGCGGGCGGTGCGTTCGATGATCGACGGCCTGGCGTCGTCGGGAAAGTAGTTGGCAGTGGCTCGGCGCTGCACCGGCTTTCGAAGCCGGTGCCAAGGCAAAAACCTTGATCGTCAAGGCAACACCGGTGGGCTGGATGCAAACAACGGCTGGTTACGGTCAACGCCGAATTTGGGCGTTTTTTCCGGTTGACCGCGCCCCCGAGGCAGTCACCTGGGGTGGCAGGCCTTGGCCAGCCACACGGAGAACCCGGAAAACGACAGCCGCCCCGGCTTCAGCGCAGCAGCGGGGCGTAGCCCTCTTCCGACCTTAACTTCGGCAAAAATTCCAGCCAAAGGCAGCGGCAATTCTCTCGATTGCCACCTTGCCCCGGTTTGCGCTTTCCGATCAGGTTTCGGCAACGGCCTTGAGGATCAACGGCACCAGCGACTCGGGCAGCTTGATGCCGCCGCTGGTAGCAAAGGCGTGGGCGCGGTCGGACATTTTCCGCCACGTCTTGCGGATAATGTCGAGCCACTTTGCTTCCGTGTATTCGGCATGCTGACCGGCAAAGCCGAGCATGTAGCTTTCGATGAAGACGAGGCTGGTAACGTCCTCCAGCATCTGCGTATCCGGGTTGGTCTTGATCCCCTGTTTGCTGACCGCCGTCTTCACCTGCCCGATCATCGACTCGTCATAGCCGGCCTGTTGCATCAAGGCGGCAGCCGTTTCGGCGTGATAGCGGTAAAGACCGGTGCGCCAGGCGAAGTAGCCCGGCTTGCCCAGCGGGTAGCTGCTGCGCGGCACCATCCAGCGCCGGATGTGCTGGGCACGCACGGCCAGTTGGGCAACTTCGCTGGCATCCGGCGCGAAACGGCCGATCATGTCGGTCATGCGCCGGGCGTAGAGCAGTTCTTTCGGCTGTCCATCGTCCAGATTGGGATCTTGGGCATTGGCGGCGTCGAACAGGGCAATGGCTTTTTCGAAGCGTTCCTGATTGGCGATCATTGAATCTCTCATCTCGGTGTTGGGGTTCTGCCCGACCCGGTTTCGTCGAACAGCAGAAAACAGAATGCCATTATTTTCGCTCATGCCTTGCCAGGATGTGTAGCGACGGATTGATCAATACCTGCGACCGGAAAACGCTGCAAAAAAACTGAAATAAGCTTTATTGCACGTTTGCTGCGGTCGACCGCAAAAATCAGGCAAAAGCCGCCATCGCTCAGGCCATGCCGTGCGCCGGTTCGGCCCGGGCGATCAATTCACGGGTCAGCGGGCTGTGGGCACGTGTCGTCAGACGCTCGGCACAGAGCGCCGCGGCCAGCGGGCGGTGGCCGGCACGCAGTGCGGCTTCGATCAGCGTCAGGTCGAGCAGGTCGCGCTGGGCGTGGCTGCCGCCAAAGCGCTGGGCGATTTCGCGGATCTGGCGAAGCAGACGCACGCAGTCGTCGTAACGCTGCTGGCCAAAGGCCTTGATCGCCAGCGCCAGCGGATGACCGACTTCACGGGTGAAGGCCTCGTTGTCGTCACCGCCCTGCATCACCATCTGCTGCGTTTCAAGAACTGCGGCAACGGCATCAGGGCGGTGTGCCCCGACAAAGGCCATCACGGCATGCACATCGTTGAAGGCGTAGTTGCCGGCCGTGGCGATGGATTCCCAGCCGTCGGCCACCGTCGCCCAGCGCCGGCCGACGTCAATATCGCGCAGATGCAGGCGCCACAGCAGCGCGGAGGCGTCGACCATATCGAGCACCATGGTCGAGCGCTCGCCGTGGATAGGGCCATCGAACAGCGCCAGCACCTCGTCAATTTCGCCCAGTTCGAGGTGATAGAGCGCCAGATGCCACCACAGGTGCACCTTGAAGAAGCTATCGGTAGACCACGCCTCCTGGTTGGCGGTCATCCAGGTAATGCCGTCACGCGTCCGGCATTGCATTTCCATGACATGGGCCACTGCGTGCTGCGCCCAGCCGTCGCGTGGCTCCAGGTCAACTGCCGCCCTGCCCTGAGCCTCGGCGCGTACGTAGTCGGCCGTCTCTTCCAGCCCGAAGGCATGCATGCCGAGGACCGCGTGATAACCGGGCATGCTCGGCGACCAGGCCGGCAGGGCGCGGGCGATGCGGTCGCGCAGCATGCGTGAATTGCCGCTGTAGAAATCAGCCAGATGCCCGGCCTGCAGCGCCAGGATGTCGCGCGGATAATCGATGGCGACATCTTCAAGGAGCTGCCCGGCACGGCGCCATTGCCCATCAAGCAGTTGGGCGACGGCTTCGAGGTGGCCGCGCTCACGGGCGTTGGCCGATAGTCGGGCGGTTGCGGCAAGGCAGTCGCGCGCCACGGCAATACCGGCCGGCTCGGTGCCGAGCAAATGGAGGTAGGCCTTGAGGACGTGGGCCATGACAAAATCCGGGCGTTCTTCGATGGCGGCATCAACGCTGGCAACCGGGTCTTCGATGTAGCACTCGAACTGGCGCAGGGCGCGCTGGTAGTGAGCCAGGCTGTCGGCGTTGGCACCGGAATGCACGAGACTGAGATCGTCGTGAATGATCATTTCAGGTCTCCTTTGGCAATCGAATAATCTGCTGCCGGTTGGCGTTGTGTTCGGAAAAACCGGGCCGGAACATGCGCACATGCGCCAGCGGCAATTTCACGTGTGCGATCCCGACATACCCAGGTAATCAGTTATTTGACCGGCGTATCGCAAGCTTGTTCATGAAGGGAGCGCAAGCGTATTCAAAGAAGCGGCAACCCGCGCTGAAGCCCTGAGCCAGGAGATACCCGCCGGTAGACGCTTTAGTACATAATGCCCACCTCTCAGCCTGATTCATCACGTATGTACCGGCCACGCCACACCCCCACTCCTCTTTCCAGTGCTTTCCTGAAGCTGCCGGATACCCTGCTGTTGGTTTTTGACCGTGAGGGACACTTGAGCATGATCAGCGATGCCTGGGTCGAGGCGCTGGGTTACGACCTGGGTGAGCTGAAGCGCCACCATTTTTGCGACTTGCTGTACGAGGCTGACCGCAGAGAGTGCCGGGAAAAACTGGACAAAATGTGCGCGGAGGCGCCGACGCTGCGCTTTTCCAGCCGCTGCTGCCGCAAACAGGGCGGCTATCTGGGCGTGGTGTGGAATCTGACTTTCGATGCTGAAACGGACTTTTTCTACGCCTCCGCCCACGAAACCGCCGTTCACCTTTCCCCCACTGAACCGCAACTGCCGGATGTGTTTGTCGATGGCCTGACCGGCCTGCCCAACCGCAGCCTGTTTCTCGACCGCCTCGAACACACTTTCCGCCGCACCGAGCGCCGCAAGAATCTGCAATTTGCCGTACTGCACTGCGGCATCGACCGTTTCAAGGTCATCAACCACAGCCTCGGCCACCGCATGGGCGACCTGCTGCTGATGAGCGTCGCCAACCTGATCCGCGGCACGATCCGCCCGACCGACATGGTGGCCCGCCTGGCCGGGGACGAGTTCGGCATCCTGCTCGAAGACATCCGCGATGTCAGTTCGACCCTGCATGTCGTCACCCGCATTCTGCAAAAGCTGCAGTTGCCCTTCGTGCTGCATGAGCATGAAGTATTCAGCACGATCTCCTTCGGCATCGTCGTCAGCGGCGAGGAATACCAGCAACCGGACGTCATGCTGCGCGACGCCAACCTGGCCATGGTCGGTGCCAAGGAACAGGGCGGCGGCGCCTACATGGTTTTCAACCGGGGCATGCACGACCAGGCGGTACGCCGCATGGAGCTGGAAATGGACCTCCGCCACGCCCTCGAGCGCGGCGAGTTTCAGGCCTACTACCAGCCCATCGTCAATCTGGAACACGGCACCCTGGCTGGCTTCGAGGCGCTGGTGCGCTGGAACCACCCGACCAAGGGCCTGATTTCCCCCCTCGAGTTCATTCCGGTGACCGAGGAAACCGGGCTGATCATCCCGCTCGGGCGGTGGATGCTGCACGAAGCCTGCCGCCAGTTGAAGCATTGGCAGAAAACCCTGCCGAACACCGCCGAGCTGACCGTCAGCGTCAATCTTTCCGGCAAACAAGTGCAGCACGCCAGCCTGCTCAACGATGTGCGTGAAGCACTAAGCAGCAGCGATTTGTCGCCACGCTCGCTGAAACTCGAAATCACCGAGAGCGCGATGATGCAGGACATCGAGCGCGCCACCCATCTGCTGGAGGAACTGCAGGCGATGGGCATCCGCATCCTGCTCGACGACTTCGGCACTGGCTATTCTTCACTCGCCTACCTGCACCGCCTGCCGATCGACACGCTGAAAGTGGATCGTTCCTTCGTGCAGCATCTGCACGAAAACAAGACCGACCGGCACTTTGTCGAAACCATCGTGCATCTGGCCAATCGCCTGCAGCAGGACGTCATCTGCGAAGGGGTGGAACTGGAAGAGCAGGCCGACATCCTGGCGGCGATGGGCGTCGGCTACATCCAGGGCTTTCTCTATTCCCGCCCGGTCGCCGCCAATGAGGCGGAAATACTGATTCTCACCGGCTTCGACCAGAACGCTGAACTGCCGGCTTGAGGTGACATATCATTCGTCGCGACCGGCGGTTTGCGACGATGGCAAGCCTGCTGCGGTCAACGCCAATTTCGACCGATTTTCACCGCCGAGTAACCAATCCCCATGCGCCTCCTCCACACCTCCGACTGGCATCTCGGCCAGCATTTCATGGGCAAGAGCCGGCAGGCCGAGCATCAGGCGCTGATCGACTGGCTACTGGCGCAGGTAGACGAACATGCGGTGGATGCCGTTCTGGTGGCCGGCGACATTTTCGATACCGGCACGCCGCCCAGCTACGCCCGCGAGCTCTACAGCCAGCTGGTGGTGCGGCTGCATGCGGCGGGCGTCAGCCTGTTGCTGCTCGGCGGCAATCATGATTCGGTGGCGACCCTGGGTGAAAGCCGCGAACTGCTGGCCTGCCTGAGCGCGACGGTGGTGGCCGCCGCCACGGACGATGCGCCCGCCCAGGTTCTGCTCCTGCCCAAGCGCGGCGGTCAGCCGGGCTGCATCGTCTGCGCCATTCCCTTCATTCGCCCGCGCGACGTGCTGCAAAGCCAGGCCGGGCAAAGCGCCGAGGACAAGCAGCAATCCCTGCAGGCCGCGATTCAGGAACATTACCTTGCCGTACACGCGGCAGCCCTCACCCGCCAGACGGAACTGGAAAGCGAACTCGGCCACAAGTTGCCGCTGATCGCCACCGGCCACCTGACCACGGTCGGCGCCAGCAGCAGCGAGTCGGTGCGCGAAATTTACGTCGGTGCGCTTGAAGCCTTTCCGACCAGCGCCTTTCCGCCGGTGGATTACATCGCGCTCGGCCACATTCACCGGCCGCAACGGGTCGGCGGACTGGAACATATCCGCTACTGCGGCTCGCCGATCCCGCTCAGTTTCGACGAAGCCCGGCAGCAGAAGGAAGTGCTGCTGGTCGATCTCAACGCCGCTGGCCTGAAAGCGGTCACGGTGCTGCCAGTGCCGCGCTTTCAGGGGCTGGTCGCGGTGAGCGGCAATCTTGCCGGGCTGCCCGCCGCCATCGGCACAGCCGCCGCCCAGGGCAGCCGCGAATTTCCGGCCTGGCTGGAGGTGACGGTGCTCGAAGACGATTATCTGGCCGACCTGCCGGAACGTATTCAGACCATCGCCGCAGGTCTGCCGGTCGAGGTGCTGCGCATCCGCCGCCAGCGCGGCAACGCCACGGCCCGGCTGGCGGCCGAAGCCAGCGAAAGGCTGGACGAACTCAGCCCGCACGAGGTTTTCGCCCGCCGTCTGG
>CAYWNX010000048.1:0-9565 GCA_964459735.1 uncultured Dechloromonas sp.
CGTATCGGCACCCGGCCCGTCGACAATGTAGCCGCTGGCAACCTTGCCCGTGTAGTTGCCGTCGGGGTCTTTCTTCAGGACAGCGGTGTAATAGACCGCCCTGCCTGAACTGAGGGCGAGATACAGATAGTTGCCGTTCATCGAGCCATCGACGTAATAACTGCCCAACTGGCCGTAAAAGCGGGCGCCGTCCTGAATGAAGTTGGCGGTGCCCCAGTTCTCGGTCCATGAACCGCCGGTATCCCATTTCCCGGAAATGTCGTAATCGGCCGAGCCGGCCCGCAGATCCAGCCAGGTATTCGATTCCGCCTTGTTCAGCGATGACGTGGCGCAGGCGGCGAGAAACAGCGCCAGCAGGCAGGCGGCGAAAAAACGGGGCAGGTTCATGGCAGTTTCCAGTCGGGCGAAGGTGATCGGATTTTGACGTATCCGTTAATTTTGGCGTGCACCAGGGTGCCCTGTTTTACTCGTCCTTGTCGAGCTTGAGCGATGCCGAGTTGATGCAGTAACGCAGGCCGCTCGGGGCCGGGCCGTCCGGAAATACGTGGCCGAGGTGAGCGCCGCATTCGTGGCAGGTGACTTCGGTGCGGCTCATGCCGAAGCTGCGGTCGACGTGCTCATCGATCAGTTTTTCATCGTTCGGCGTATGAAAGCTCGGCCAGCCGCAGCCCGAGTCGAACTTCGCTTCGGAGCGGAAAAGCGGCGCCGAGCAACAGAGGCAGCGGTAAGTGCCGGCATCGTGGGCATCCCAGTAAATTCCGGTGAATGCCGGTTCTGTACCTTTCTGGCGGGTGACGCGGTATTCAGTCGGCGAAAGTTGGGCTCGCCATTCGGCGTCGGTTTTTTCGATTTTTGGCATGTTGGCATGGCCTCAAGGTTGGCGGTGTCGGGTGGGACACCTATACTTGTCGATAATTCAAGCAGCACGACAAGGATAAACCGACATGAACCCGAACCCCCTCAGCGATAGCGAACTCGATCGTCTTGAACTGCTCCTCGAAGCTGAAGCTTTTCAGGGCGACGCCATGCGCCTCGATGAAATTCAGGCCATGCTTTGCGCCATCGTCAGCGGCCCGGTGCCTGTTTCCCCGGCCGTCTGGTTGCCGGAAGCCCTTGGTAAGGGTTTGAGCAATATGAGCGATCCCGCGGTTTCCGAAGCAGTCGAATTGCTGATGCGCCTGAATAACGATCTTGCCGCCGCCCTGCTCGAAGACGAAACCATTGCCCCCATCCTCTACCCGCTTGATGAAAGCTGCGAGGAATACGACTACGCCGCCTGGGCCGACACCTATGTTTTTGGTGCCGGTCTGGCCGAGGACTGGTTCGAACTGGCCGGCAAGCATGCCGACGAACTGTCCGAACTGCTGGAGCCGATGTTCCTGCTCAACGGCATGCTCAAGGAAGATGTCGAAAAAAGCGGCGAACGCTGGTTCCTGCCCGCCGAAGAGGCGCGTCTGGTCGCCGAAATCCACGAAAATCTACCGGTCATCGTCCAGGCGCTCTACAACTTCTGGCGCAACAAACGGGCGGGCGGCACGGTCCAGCGGGCCGAACCAAAATCCGGCCGCAACGACCCATGCCCCTGCGGTAGCGGCCGTAAATTCAAGCAATGCTGCGGTCGACCGGAAAAATTGAATTAATTTGAAGTACGGCGGATGAAACTTTATCTCGCCGGTCCAGATGTCTTTCGCCCGGATGCGCTGGCGTGGGCGGAAGCGGGGCGGCAACTCTGCGCCACCCTCGGCCATACCGCGCTGATTCCGCTGGATGGCGTGGAAACCACCGCGCCAGGAATTTATCAGGCCAACATCGCGCTGATTCAATCGGCCGATGCCGTGCTCGCCAACCTCAATCCCTTTCGCGGTTGCGAGCCGGATTCCGGCACCTGTGTCGAAGTCGGTTTTGCCCTGGCGCTGGGCAAGCCGGTCATCGGCTACCTGGCCAGCAACGAAACGACAACCCGGCGGGTGGCCAGAATGTTTGGCGCAAGACTTGAAACGCCTGACGGCCGGCCGGTCGACCGCGACGGGCTGTTGGTCGAGGACTTCGGTTTGCCGCTCAATCTGATGCTGGCCGTGCCGCTGCAAATTGCGGTTGGCGGTCTGCCGGAAGCGTTGTCGCTACTCGCAATAAAATAGCCGCGGCAAGTTTCCTGACAGCACAATTCTGGAAACGCTCAAGCCCTTCGGTCGACCCCAAAGCGCGAATGTTTCCGTCGGTCGGGGCGTGAAGGCTCTCTCAATTTGTGGCTACACACGATGACAGCCGGCACCATCAACAAGAGCAGAACGATGATGGCGGCGAGTAGCAGACGGTTATCGAGAATGGCATCAAGCACTGATTTCTCCTGTCGGCTGATGGTTGTTGCCAACTGAAGTTCGACCGGATGCCGGGGTATTCAGTTCTAACCGCCAGACAGCTTTGGGTTGGAGCATCACAGGGTCGGCAGGACAGCCGGCACACTTACAACTCGAAACAAATATACGTCGTTCTGACGGGGGGCAACTGCGTTATTCGAGTGTAGTTGATCACTCGGAGGTTCCATGAAAAAGATTCTCACCACCATCGTCCTTGCCGTAACTCTTGTCGGCATCAGCGGCTGCTTCCCGGTTTTCATTCCCGTACATGATTATCACGGCGGCCACCATCACCGAGGCTATCGTTGATTTCTGGCGGGAATTCTGGCCTGCAGCAACTCCGTATCCTCATGCGAATAGGCCGGGGCGCAGCAGCACAGGATGTGCAGCGCTGTCTTGCCGGTGTTTTCGATGCAATGCGGCGTGCCGGGCGGAATGGCGATGCTGTCGCCGACCGTGACGGCGAATAGTTCTTCGCCCAGCGTCATCAGGCCGCAGCCCTGGGTGATGTGATAAATCTCTTCGGTAATGGCGTGCCGGTGGCGCAGTGTTGTGATGCCGGGTGGAACGACGGCTTCGGCCAAGCTCTGATGGCGTACGGCATGCTGGTTCGGGTGCAGCAGTTCGCGGATTTCCGAGCCGTCCTTGGTGATGTAGGGCGCGACATCCTGCAGCGCGGTTTTCCGGCTCACTTGCCGCCCCAGGGCTGGATAGGTACGGTTGAAATGGCGTTGGCCGGGGCGCCTTCGATGATCTTGCGGCTGATTGCCATATACACCAGTACGTTGCGTTTTTTATCGAGGAAGCGATGGATCTTGGTTTCCTTGAAGATCAGCGAGGTGCCTTCGCTGAATACCACTTCGTCGTCGCTTAATTTGGCGGGCAGAGTGATCGGGCCAACCTGACGGCAGGCCAGCGAAAATTGCGAGGGGTCTTCGGCCAGCCCTAAACTGCCTTTGACGCCGCCGGTTCGTGCCTGGCTGACGTGGCAGGTGACGCCGGGGATTTTCGGGTCGTCGTAAGCATAGACGCAGACCCGATGATTGGCGCCAATCAACTGCCAGGTGGTGGTCGCGCAGCCAATTTCGTCAGCCGAGGCGTGCACCGAGGCGAAATAGATTGCCGGCACGAGAAGGGCGGCGATGAAAAATTTTGGCAAGAGGCGCATGGTCGATTCCGAAGTCTGAGGATCAGGAGTCAGGTCTGGCTGAAGCGATGCAGATACTGGGTTCCGACGCGCCTTCCTTCAGCCATCAGTTTATCGATGAAAGCCGGGCTGCGATCCAGTTTCGACGGGTAGTCCAGTTTAAGTGTGAGCGGAATTTTCCTGACTTCAACGTGTTTGAAATGATCGGCAGGCAACCAGCCAGTTTCGAGCCAATCATTGATCTGCTCAACGAAGAAGAGTTCCTGATTGAGCGAGAGATTGCCGGCCAGTTCGTTGCGGCGATCGGTGATTTCGCCGATCTGTCTCGGTTCGTTTTGCAGCATGTCCGGATTGATCTGAATGACCCATATTTCATCCGGCTTTGCTTCTACCGGCTGCTGGCCACCAAGAAAACCGCGGATTGGCGGGTTTTGCGAGAACAGGCCATCCCAATAGACGTCGTCACCGATCTGGACGGCGCGGAAGAGTTCGGGAATCGCCGCCGAGGCCAGCAGGGCGCTGGGGGTGATGCGTTTTTCCATTTCCTTGTGATGCGAACTGAACACCGTGAATTGTCCGGAAAGGACGTCGACGGCACCCACCAGCAAGCGGGGCGAAGTGGATTTCACCAAGGCCGGAAGTTGGGGGAAATCGATGTGTTCCTTGATGATGTTGGCGAGGTAATTCTGCGCGACAACGGGCATGTGATAAGGGCTGATTTCCGGTAGCGCAAGGTAGTTGGCGTTGCGTTGCAGCCAGACCAGAAAATGATTGGAAAATGCGTCGGGCAGATCATGGGACGACATTTCATGCCAGAACGACTCAAGCAATTGCACCCCTCGTTCGGGGTCGTTCTGGAGCAGGCCATACCAGGCGATGGCGGCACACATTGCGCCGCCGGAAGTGCCGGAAATCGCGATGATGCGATGCCGGGCCGGGTCAATATTGCGCAGTAGCGCCTGCAGAACGCCGCCCGTGAATGCCGTGTGGCTGCCACCGCCCTGACAGGCAATGGCAATGGTTTTCGGCGCCTGGCTTGGCGCAGCGGCGGCGGCTTTTTGGTGGGGGCGCGGGTTCATTTCGGGCGTTCTGCAAAAGACTGGTAAACAGTTTGCCATATTATTTGCCGTCTGAATGACGCCGTCACATGCCGTTTCGCGCCTGGATGTGTCTTGTGCTTGAGCGCTACGCTCAGGCGCTTTATCGTTTGTAAGATTTGCCGGGGTTCCGCGACTAATCGTTAACCATCATTCAGGAGCTGCCCATGTCCGCACCCGCCACCGCTCTGCTCGTTGCCTGCCTGGCCGTACCGCTGGCCGCCGAGGCGGCCATTTGCAGCCGCCAGAGTCCGCCGCATACCGTGGCGCTGCTTGAGCTCTATACCTCCGAAGGTTGCAGCAGTTGTCCGCCGGCGGATCGCTGGTTACAGGAATTGCCGCAAAAATTCGGGCCCGATCAGTTGCTGGCACTCTCGCTGCACGTTGATTACTGGGATTACATCGGCTGGAAGGACCGCTTTGCCCAGCCGCAGTTTGCCGAGCGCCAGCGCCAGCTAAGTCGCCTAGCCGGCGGCAGCACGGTCTATACCCCCGAGGTGTTCACCGGCATGAAGGAGTTGCGCGGTTGGCGCTCGCCGGCGGAACTGGCGCAGCGCGTCAAGCGCATTAACGAGCAAGCGGCGGGGGCGCAGATCACGCTGCTTATGAAGCCGGCAGCGGGCGGGGCGGTCGAGGTGCAAGCGACTTTTGCGCTGGCTCCGGGAATGCCGCCCCGGGAACAGATCGAGGGCGTGGTCGTGCTTTACGAAAACCGGCTGAGTAGCGAGATACGGGCGGGCGAGAACCATGGGGTGACCCTGCAGCATGATCGCGTCGTGCGTTTCTGGTCGGCGCCGGTTGCGCTCGATGCCCAGACCGGCCGCGCCAGCTGGCGGCAGACGATTGCGCTGCCCGCCGACTGGAAGCGGGGCGATCTGGGGGTCGCCGCGCTGGTTCAGGATGTGCGTGCCGGGCAGGTGTTGCAGGCGGTTTCGATGCCGGCCTGCGCCGACTGATTTTTGGCGATCAGTCGGCGGTTAGGCAACGATCAGGCAACGGGTCGCGGCGATGGCAATGGCAGCATCTTGCCGACATACTTGGCGAGAATTTTGTAAGTGTCGCGGTCGAACTGCGGCCGGCCGGCATCGAGCAGGGCATAAATCTCCTCGTCGCTTTTAGCTGTGCCGAGGTAGCGCCAGCCGTCGATCAGATGGGCTTCGTCGCCTTCACGGATCAGGGCCGGGCCGTTGTGCGGCCAGGAGACGAGTTTGAGGCGGGTGAGGGCGCCGACCAGTCGCATGCTGTGTTTGGCGTAAGCCTCGTTGCCGATGCAGGCACCCTTGCAACGCTTGATCTGATGGCCGAAGCAGGGTTTGCCGGGGGTGGCTTTTTCCAGCCCGAGCAGGGCATCGCACAGCGCGTATTCGGTGGCCAGGGCGCGCAGCACCTCGGTCGCTTCCTTGCTGCTCTTGAACAGGCCGTAGCAGGAAGTGCGAAGGCCCATGTCCAGATCGCGGGCCGCAACCAGTTCCGGCCGCAGCCAGCCTTCGCCTTCGTCGACCAATGTCCAGGTGCAGACGTTGTCGTTCTTGCGCAGTTGCCGGTTGTTGCCCGGCAGCAGTTGCTTGACCAGCCTTGCCTCTTGCAACAGCGCGCCGATTTCGCCGGCGGTTTCGATCCAGTCGATGCGCCTGACCTGTTGCGCCAGCGCCATTTCCTTGGCCGAACTGTGGTCGGTCGAGAAATGTGAGAGGACGCGCTTGCGGAGGTCCTTGGCCTTGCCGACGTAGAGCGGCAGCTCGTTTTCGCCGTAGAAAAGGTAAACGCCGGGGGTGTCGGGCAAATCGTCGACGATGCCTGGGTCGAGCTGCGGCGGCAGGCTGGGGTGGGCGTTCTGCGCCCGGAGTGCGGCCTCGATATCGTCAATGCTGCGGTCGACGTGGATTTTTTGCCAGAATTGATGGATCAACTGGGCATCGGCCAGCGCCCGGTGGCGCGCTTCGGCCTGCAGGTCGTGGCGTTCGATCAGGCTGTCCAGGTTGTGCCGTTTGTGTTCGGGAAACAGGGCACGGGAGAGTTTTACCGTGCACATGACCAGCGGCCGAAAGGTGATGCTCAGCCGCTTGAATTCATTTTTTAAAAATCCATAGTCAAACCGGGCGTTGTGGGCGATGAACAGCCGGCCTTCCAGACGGCGCAGGGTTTCGGCCGCCACCGCTGCGAACGGCGGCGCGTCGGCCACCATGGCATTACTGATGCCGGTCAGTTGCTCGATGAAGGGCGGAATGCGGACACCCGGATTGACCAGCTGCTGCCACTCGCGCACGGTGCCGTCGGCATCGACTTCGACAATGCCGATTTCGGTAATGCGGTCGTTGGTGGCGGTGGCGCCGGTGGTTTCGAGATCGACGAAGGCTAGGGGACGCATATGGGTGGAGGTAATTTTCAGCCGGGCGATGATAGCCGTTTCAGCGGCAGTTTGTGGCGACCGGCGTTTGATCCGCTACAGCGAGAGATACCGACGACGGGGCCGCAAGGGCCTCTGGACAGGGTCTTGGGAAAGTCTTGCATTCCGGCATGGGAAGGTGCATGCGAGCTGATGGCTGGCCCGGAACTCCGGCATCAAGTGCGGTCTAAGCTATATGAACCGCAACGGCCATACTGCGCATTAAGGTGTTATGGCTACATGAGTAATGGAAGGAGACTAATCATGTTGCTAACTCATTTTCCTGGAATGCTTGTTTCCGAAAAGACCGGCTGGGAAGAAATCGATCATTCGCACTATTCGGCCCGCTGGTTCTTCAAGAGCGTGGTAATGCCGATGTCGCTGCTGCCCCCGGCACTCTACGCCTATGCCGAAATGGTCCACCCAGGGGCCATTTTCCCGTTGTCCGTGCCGGCATTGAGCGCGATGCAATTGCTGGTAATCGGCGTTGTTTTCTACGGCATGCAATTGTTGATGGTGGGCTACATGGCGATGCTGATCCAGCGGATGTCGATGGGCCGTGACCATGACCCCGGCTACGACAGTGCCTACGCGCTGGCCGCCATTGCCCCGGTGCCTTTATGGATTGCGTCGCTGGCTCTGCTGGTGCCCAGCCTCGGGTTCACGCTGGCCGTCGGCGCCTTGGCATGGGCCGCATCGCTGGCCCTGATTCGCCACGGCGTTCGTCCGCTGCTTCATATCAGTGACGAAAAAACCGCCCACTATGTGGCCAATATGGTGACACTGAGCGGTATCGCCGCATGGATTGTGTTGCTCGTCGTATCGGCTGTGATTCTGAGTATGTTGATCGGCAGTTGGTAAACCGCATGTCACGGTCGACATGGAATTTCGCCAAAATTCGGTGTCGACCATAGCAATTGATTCCGCCTGAAAGCGGGGGGCGTTACCCCCGCTGTGGCGGCAGTGGCTCAACGGGTAAAGTCGACGTTTGCTTAGACAACGATCCGCGAATGGCCGACGCTGCCGCCCTTGTCCACCCTGATTTGCGCTGCAATGCGTTCCTTCAGCCCTTCGACGTGGCTGATGATGCCGATCATCTTGCCGCTGGCGTTCAGGGTGTCGAGGGCGTTCAAGGCGATCTCCAGCGTATCGGCGTCGAGCGTGCCGAAGCCTTCGTCGAGGAATAGCGAATCGATGGATGTCTTGTGACTGACCAGATCGGAGAGGGCCAGCGCCAGCGCCAGGCTGACCAGGAAGCTCTCGCCACCGGATAGCGTGCGCGTGTCGCGGGCGGCATCGCCCTGCCAGCTATCGATGATGTCCAGTTCCAGTTCGCCGGTGGATTTGCGGCGCAGCAGGTAGCGGCCGTGCAGGCGGGCGAGATGACGGTTGGCGAGGTGGAGCAGGTGGTCGAGGGTCAAGCCTTGAGCGAATTTGCGGAACTTGTCGCCCTTGGCGGAACCGATCAGGCTGTCGAGCCGTTGCCAGATATCGACCTCGGCGGTTTGTGCGGCGATCTCGGCGAACAGGGCTTGCTGATTCTGCCGGCGTTGTTGGTCGCTGGTGAGCAGGGCGCGCTGGGCGCCGAGTTGTTCGCTGAGGCTGCGGCGTTGGGTTTCGAGGGTGGCGAGTTGTTGTTCGAGTTCGGACAGGGCTTGAACGGCAGCACCGGCGTCGGCTGACTGAAGCTCGGTAATTGCCGGGGGCGTGCGTTGCAGGCGGTGCAATTTTTCGCTGGCGGCTTTCAGTACCGCTTCGGCTTGTTGTTTGGCCAACTGCCGCGTCTCTTTCAACAGCACCAGCCGCTGCCGTTCTTCAACCGGTAACAAGGCCGCGACAAAGGCGGCGAGGTCGGCAAAGGGGCTGCCCGCGAGTGCCGTTTGCCAAACGCTGGCGGCTTCGGCCAGTGTCTTTTGTTGCTGGGTGAGGTTGCTGGCCAACTGCGTTTGCCGGCCTTGCAGCGCGGCGAGGGCTTGGCTGAGGCGGGCGACTTCTTCGGCGCAGCGGGTGAGGGCGTTGGTTAAGTCGAGTTCGCCGGAAGCGGTTGTTCCCATTTCAGTGGGAATGACAGTGCTGGCCGCAGCGTCAAGTAAATATTGATCGTTTTTGACGGTCGACTGTAGTGGTTGCCAGCGCTCTTCCCACGATGTCGCCTGCGTTTGCGCTGCTTCGCACAAGCCCTGCTGCCGGGTCAGCGCTTCCGTCAGTTCCTGCCGGCGGCGCTGGGCTTTCTGCCAGTGCTGCCATTCGCTGTCGCGCTCCTGCAGCCACGGGGCGGGTTCAGCCGGGAGTTCAAAACCTGCCTCGGCCAGCGTTGCGCCCAAACGGCTTTCGAGTTCGGCCAGTTCCTGCTGGCGGGTTTGCCGGGTTTGCTGCAGTTCGGCCTGCCGAGCTTGCGTGGTTTGCATCGTCTGTTGCAGCAGGGCCAAGCGGGTGTTGCTTGCTTGCAGGGTCTGGGCGCTGTCGTTGGCGGTTTTACGGGCGTTGGTCAGCGCCAGTTCGCCCTGCTCGGCGGCTTGCAGGCGCTGGGCCAGTCGGGCGAGCGCTTGTTCGGCGGCGGCGCGGCCGGCTTGCAGGG
>CAYWNX010000048.1:9665-11547 GCA_964459735.1 uncultured Dechloromonas sp.
GCGGAAACATCCAGTGCCTGATAGGCGGCAATCGCCGGGTGTTCAGCCGAGCCGCAGAGCGGGCAGGCGTCGCCGGCCTGCAGTTGCTGACGGTGGGCTTCCAGGCTCTGGATGCGGCGTTCCTGCTCCAGCAGTTTCTGCTTGTCGGCGACCTGTGCGTTCAGTTCCTTGTGTTGGACGCGCAGGGCGGTCAGCGCCTTGTCCTGCGTTTCGATCAGGATCTGCCCCTGCTGCAACTGTGTGCCTTGCGTCGTCTGCAGCGTCGCCAGTTCGCGCCGCTGCCGGGCGAGGTTTTCGCCTTGCTGCCAGCGGTTCAGGCCGGCCTGTTCGCTCTGCCAGTGCTGGCGCAATTCGGCCAGCGTTTGCCCGGCGAGGCGCTGGTTTTGTTCGGCCAGCGCCGTTTGCAGGGCGCTGTCGGCTTGCGTTTTTGCGAGATTTTCGGCGTTGACCGCAGCCGTCTGTTTGACCAGGGCCAGGGTGCTTTCCTGCTGCTGCTTTTCCAGTTGCTGCGCCATTTTTTGCTGGCTGGCGATCTCTTGTTGCAGCTTGTCGCGCTGTTCGAACTGCTGGCGCCAGACGCCGAGCCGTTCGCCCAGTTGCGCCCGCTGCGGCTGGGCGGCGCAGAAGTCGTCAAGCTGCCGGCGCTCGCCCTGAATCTGCTGCAACTGGCGCTGCGCCTGCTCGGCGATGCGGGCCGAGAGGCTGCGGGCGATGTGGTGTTGCTGGCGGTGCTCTTCTTGCAGGCTGGCCTGCTGGACGTGCAGCGCCTTCAGTTCGCCATCGCTTTGCCGAGCGGCGGCATCGGCTTGCTGCCAGTTCAGATGCAGCGGCTGCAGGGCTTCGGCCGGTTCGCTGGCGGCCAGTCGGCGCAGTTCGGGGGCGGCGGCTGCGAGTGCGATGTTGGCTTCGTTCAGTTTGCCTTCGGCAGCCCTGGCTTCCTGTTCGCTTTGGGCAAGATCGAGCCGCCACTGGCGTTGGGTTTGGGCGTTCTGATGTTGGCGCTGAACTTCGGTCAGTTGCGTATCAAGCCGGCCAACCTCCAGTTGCATCGCTTGCCGCTGTTCGGCGGTCAGCAACTCCATGCCGTCGGCTCGTGCCTTGAGCTGGTCGAGTTGTCCCTTGGCATCGCGCGCCTGTTCGAAAACCCGGCGTGAAATGTCGCCGTAAATTTCGCTGCCGGTCAGTTCTTCCAGCAGTTCCGCCCGCTCGTTGGCGCTGGCATTCAGGAAGGCTGCAAAGCCGCCCTGGGCGAGCAGCATGGACTTGGTGAAGCGCGGAAAGTCGAGGCCGGTGATCTCGGCGATACGTTTCAGCTTGTCATTGGTCTGCGTGCTGATAATCGTCCCGTTGCCGTTGCCGTTGCCGTTGCCGTGGCCGTTGGCGCCAACGGCAGCCAATTCGACCTTGGGCGACTGCAGCGCGCCATCCGCCTTGTCGCGGGCCCGGCGCTGGCTCCAGAAGGCGCGGTAGACGGCACCCTTGACCTCGAACTCGACCTCGGCCAGACAGTCGGCGGTGTGCCGGGTCATGATGTCGTTGTCGGCGGCCGAAATGGTTTTCAGGCGGGGCGTCTGGTGATAGAGCGCCAGGCAGATGGCGTCGAGCAGCGTCGATTTGCCGGCGCCGGTCGGGCCGGTGATGGCGAACAGGCAGTTGTCGGCAAAGGGCGGCCGGGTGAAGTCGATGCGCCATTCGCCCTTCAGCGAGTTGAGGTTCTTCAGTCGCAGGCTGAGGATCTTCATTTGGCTTCCTCCTGCAGCGCGGTGACGATGCCGCGAAAGCGCTCGTGCAGCGCCTGCTGCAAATCGTCGGCCAGTTCTTCCTGTTCCAGACGGCGGGCGAAAACCTCGTGCGGGCTGAGTTCGTCCAGCCTTTCGCTGGC
>CAYWNX010000049.1:0-11525 GCA_964459735.1 uncultured Dechloromonas sp.
AAGTACACACAAAATCGAAGAATCTGGGGCATTGTCTATCAACCAGCTAGAACACACAAAATCGAAGAACGTATATGTGTCTGCTTTTCTGTACAAAATCGAAGCCACAAAATCGAAGCGAGACGTACCCCTGCGTCACTGTCTCCCCAGCAGGAGAAAAATCGAAGCCGGTGGCAGACCCACTGCCTCAATTGCCAGATAAAAACAAAATCGAAGCGGCATGCCTCCCGAAGAACCGCCCATGCGGTCGAAAACAAAATCGAAGCTCGGTACGCTCATCTTTTACGACCTCGGCCACAAAAATCGAAGAACTGCAATTAATCCGCTTGTAATCGGCGGATAAAAACAAAATCGAAGGAAAGTTGAAAGTAAACGCCACCCATTGGGGAGAAAAATCGAAGGTCTGAGGATTTGCCCGTGGTCTTGATTTTTAATCAAAAATCGAAGTAGCCTAGAACTAACTGAAATCGCTCGACAACGAGAAAAATCGAAGAAAGGCACGTCAAGACGGAATCTCAACTTTATTCCAAAAATCGAAGCCAAAAACAAAATCGAAGATCGAGGTGGGCTGCCACAAACAGTGCAAATAGCACAAAATCGAAGAAACACCGCCGATGTCGGACGGATACACGGAGTAACACACACACCAAAAATCGAAGCAGCGTTTTAGAATCGTTATTAGTTGCAGGAGCAAAAAAATCGAAGCGGCCGAGCCAGCCAGAACCCTCGGAAATCGTCCACAAAACAAAATCGAAGATACATCGACCGAATAGATCGAAAAACCCCAACCAAAATCGAAGAACTGTCTGTACACTGCCCAAGGGCATGTAAAAATCCGCCGAACCGAATATACATAAACCCATGAAGACATTTATGGAGTTTTTAAAAGAAAGCACCATGCCTGACTGGCTTAAACATAATTTATCCCAAAAACAAAAAATTAACCATGATCCTGTAGTTATTGAGAAAAACAGCCGGCTAAAACAAATAGTTAATCAAATAGGCAGAGGACATGGATGGAAAATTCACCTCACAACTGGCCTCAATGATCAAGAAAGAATCCTAGCTGCCAATGAAATTGAAAAAATTAGAAGCCAATCCAGAATACCTTTTAAATACAAAGTCCTAAAAGGCGGCGAAGCAGGAAGTAAAGACATTACTATCTATGTCGGACCCAAAAGAACAACCATTGAAGTCGCTACATTACTATCAAATAACCAAACTTTGAGAAAAGTATTGAAAACACCCAGCCAAGAAATAT
Source organism: uncultured Dechloromonas sp. (assembly GCA_964459735.1). Classification (GTDB taxonomy): domain Bacteria; phylum Pseudomonadota; class Gammaproteobacteria; order Burkholderiales; family Rhodocyclaceae; genus Azonexus. The sequence goes on from CAYWNX010000049.1 coordinate 1,262, forward strand.
TAGAAGATGATATAGAAATTACCCCAGGTATTTACGCCAGATTCGATGTCGGTGCAATTGATGATAGATTCCACCAATATAGCTGCAAAGGATGGGGCATGCGAATGGAAGATGTAAGCAATATGCTTTTTGGCGGCAAATTCAATAAAATTGAAGCCTGTAGACTTTCCTACGAAACATTGAAAGACATCTATGGCGATGCCTTTACAGGCTAATCACCGATACAACTCACCATACGCATACACCGGAAATCCCTTCCCTAACTTTCTTAAATTACCACGCACCCACATCTTCATCTCGTCACGCTCCGGACGATCCAAATTCACAAATAACCCCATTCGCCTACTCTCAAACCCAACACGAGGCTGACTCCACGTCTCATTCGTATGCACCAGCCTCAACCACACCCCATAACCCTCATTCATCATCGCACCCTCATGAGGCGATACATACCACACATCCATCATCATACGAACCACCACTACCAACAAAATCGATAACATCCCCACCAATGACAACATTATAACCACCAATGTAACATAATCCTCCCAACTCATCCCCACCGCCGCTCCCGGATTCTCTACCATAACCACCTCCCTCTTCACCAAATTACCAAAATTCAACACAACTACACTAACACAACCACAGCAAATACTCAAGACCATCTCAGATGCCTCCAAATGACTCATAAATCATTTTAGAGACTCGCAAACATAAAAACCATAGTACGGCCCATTTTTTGAATAAAATGGTTTATAATGCGTTTAAAACGATTTTGTGAAGATGAGGATGTGGTATTAAGATAATAAGGGATGTGGATATAGCTCGAAGCATTGGTGGATATAGCTCGAAGTGGATATGTCCAATCACAAAAAATGCCCACACAAAAAAATCCCAAATATTTTGTGTAGATAAAGAAATTTTATAGTGTGAAAGGAAAATTTGTGAAAACGTAGTGTTTATATCTCGTTGTGATACCTAAACTTGTATAAAATGTAATTTTTGTTGCCTAAAAGTGGTCTGACAAGTCCTAAAATTCCTATTTATTCATCTCATTTTCAAAAATTCTTCAAAAAATCAAAAATTTCTCAAAATATTTTTCTCAAGTTATAAGTGGTTGTGAATCAACCACTTATGTAGATCAATTGAATTGATTTTTCCGAAGAAATATGGAAATTTTCGTTAAATTTTTCCGAACGTGCGTACAAGTTGGTTGTGATGTGTGATGGTGTCTGGGTTTTGGCCCTGTGGTGGAGTTTTTGGAGAGGAAAATGGCGATGAATTTGGGAAGTGCGTTGAAGGCGGTGGAGTTTTGTGCGGTTTTGGAGCGAAATGAGTCAAACAGGCCAACAAAAGTGCTTGTTCCAGGGCATGAAGGACGTCAATATGAAGTGAAGATTACAAGAAATCCTATTCAACAGGGAGAAAGACCTGTAATTTCTGTTGAATGTCATCAAAAGGACATTCAAAGCCCCTGTTTAGGCAATTCAAATGGCAAAATCTGCTACCATTGCATCGCCGCTTTACTCAAATCATGCGAAAAACAAGGCTGGTTGTCCTTTTGTGACACAAGAAAAGAAGCAGAATACATTTCTTGTTTCGCAAATGGCCTCTATATTGTCCGATCCAGCCAAGGTACTGGACAACTGTATACACTCTGGAACCGTTTCCTGAAAAAAAGGAAAACCCGCACGGCCCAATCCTAAATCTTTTCAGATTTTGTGAAGGCTATAAAGGCGATGACAGCTTGCCGTCCGGATTTTTCTGTAAATTTCCCTAAGTGCCAACACGACAAGCACTTAGGGAAGAAAATTTCTTGTATTTTTTAGAAATCTGGCGGTTTGGGTGAAAAGATTTCTTCCCGTTCGGGAATGGGGATGGGGAGTTTGCGTTCTTAACTGGAGAAAGCGGAAGTACAATGTTGGATCATTTCAACATTGTACTTGGTGCGTTACGGCGTAATGCGTTGATTTGCAAGGGTTTGCGGTTGCGGGGCATTTCAACATTGTACTAGGTGCGTGATCTTTTCGGGATTTTGGTTTGGTCGCATTTTACAAACTGGCAAATCTGGAGTAAGTTCATTTCAACATTGTACCCTCACACACGTTCGTATTGGGAGGATGATGGAAAATGACTTACCAAGTATAACCAGAAATTGAATCCAGAAGAATTCCGAACGGAGAAAACAATGGACGTGATTGATGGTGTAAGTGCTGCCGAGGGTAGCACAGAAGAAACAGTGGTGACAGTAACAACTTCAACGGAGGTCGGTCCAATGGCAGAAGCAGGTCGTGGTCAGAAGAAGTGCCCGCAGTGTGGCGCTATCGTGGGCGTCCGCCTCGCCAAGTGCGAGTGCGGTCATGAGTTCCCGAAGAAGGCAGCCGGTTCGACGGGTCAGTCGAAGTCCGGCACGCTGAACCTCAACAACGTCACGGAGACGTTGGCACTGGTCGAAGAGGTTCGCAATGTGGTCGGCACTCTGGGCGGTCCGGAGAAGGCCGAGGAAACGCTGAACGTGGTCGAAGGGCTGGTCAAGCGGACTGGTAACTTCGACGGCCTGCGTGCGGTCCTCGCCGCTGTCCTGCCCAAGAAGGCCGTTCAGCCGACGGAACCGGAAACCAAGCCGGAACCGAAGGTCGAGGACGCCAAGCCGGAAGCGGAACCGGAAACCAAGCCGGAACCGGAAGTGAAGGCGGAACCGGAAAAGCCCCGGGGCGGCAAGAAGAAGACGTCGGAAGCGGCGTAATCTTCTCTGGGTCGGCTAGAGGGCTGCCCACCCTCTAGCCCGGAGCCGGCCGCATAGCTCATGCCAGTAGAGCAACCTTACACTAAGAAACCGACAACATCCAGCGTAATGCTAGGCGAGAAGCCGAGTTGGCTCTGGTGTCGGCGGGCGAATGTAAGGGAGGAGATGGTGCAAATCCATCTGCGGACCAATGTAAATTCCGAACGTGCGTTTGGAATGGACGTGTTTGGTGATGCAGGCAACTTTCACAACAGAGGGTTTTGACTATGGCAGAGCGCATCGTGGCGACGATTGAGGCCCGCAAGGACGGCAAGAAGGGCGATCAGGACTTGGTGATTCGGCTTCCGTTGCTGAACCCCCCGGTTCCTTCGGGCACGGGCAAGAGTCTGGTGGTGGCATCGACTCGTGGCAATGCCGTGACGGAACTGGAAGTCAACGGCAAGAATGTCACCATCGGCGTCAACGCCTACATCAAGGGCAAGTAACCGCCGTTGAGCGTGGTGGGCTAGCCAGGGAACACGCCCGTTCCCTGGCTTTTTCTTTGGGGGAAGCATGAACATCAAGCAACTTTGTTCGATGCACTGGCGGGAAGGCTGGCACACTGCCAGGGAAGACAGTCAGTGGGCGACGGCGTGCCAATTGGCAATTAAGAACGACGTCTACATTGACGGCGAGGAGAGATGGGTTCTCGTTCTGAGCGACGGCGAAACGACCCATCGCTTCGGGAACGTTGAGGAGATTCTTGCGTTCCTCCAGACGTTGGACAATCGCAACGACGAACGTGATCGGATCGATGAGCGGTTGTGGAACGTTGGGGAGGCGGTTTACAAGGGGCGGAAAATTACGCCAGCCCCGGTGACTGGTTACACGGTCACCGGCTACGACCGTTACGACGACATCGATGCGGCGATGGCCGCAATCGACAAGGGGGAAGTATGAAAGTAAAATACGGTCGAGGCAAGACCGTATATGGTCCCGGTGTGTTGATCAAGTTAACCGGCGACGAAGTGGCAACGGCGATTGATGCATACCTGAAGGCTCACCGTGTACATGTACACGGTCCCCGGACCATCACGGTCAATGGGAACCTGATCGACAAGGGGGAAGTCTACGTTGATCCTTGCGGCGAAGTGATCGCCAAGGGAAAGAAATTCAGTGGACAGGGGAAAAAGCATGATCGAGGTCAAGATTCGGGCGAAGGCCAAGCAGAGTAACCAGTTCGACGTGACCATGAAGGGGTTCACGGCTGGCATGATCCTGGCCATGAAGAACGCTCTGGTGACACACTCAGCGACCAGTCCGGTTGCCAAGGACGTCTTGGACTTTCTGAACAAGGCGGTGGAAGAGAACCCGGACTTGAAGGCGAGGGTGGGGTAATGGAACTTCGTCCAGGCGAGGCAGTAGTTCAGTGTGCAGGCGGTCGCTGTATCGTCTGCCGTGAGCAAATTGCGCCAGGCCCAGCGGTGCAGTTGTCATCGAAGACGAATGGTCTTCGGCATGTTGAGTGCATGCCGAAGCATGACACAAGGCGAGTCAATCGCCGAAGGGCACGATCAACGGGGAGGCGGCTATGAACTTTTCTTTTCGGCCGATTGAAGTCGTGTACAACGGGCAAACAATGCCCGCTTACCAAGTGGACGCCGTTTCCGGGTGTGGCGTCCCGTTTCAGAACGTGGCGACCATTCTGGAACCGGATCGCCCGAATCCGCTTTTGCAAATTACGACGGCATTGGGATTCAATGCCGTCAAGAACATCCTCGCCCAATTCGAGGAGTTGAAACGTGCTGAGAACGCAGTTCAACGAGAGAGGTGAGAAACTTCTCTCAACGTCCAGTCTTGATGGTGTCAGCGTCGAAGAGCTTCACAGTCTTCTTGGTCGTTTGATCGCCAAGAACCCGGCGATCAAATATGCCCCTGTTGCTCTCTGCCTGCACGGAATTGAGACGGATGAAACGGTGATTACCCGTGTCGTCAATGAGGGGGACGACAGTCGGTTGTGGCTTTATGTTAAGTCACGGGTGGAAAACATACTTCTACGGGGATTCGATGAGAGAACTCGCTGAGAAACTGAACCCCATCAAGGTCAGTCCGTTCTTTCGTGCAATCCTGGGCTGCATGCTGAGGCAGGATTGGGGTTGGCCGAAGCTAAAAGCGTTGTACTGTACCAGCGATCAGTTCATTCTGGGGATGAGGCAAGGTGACATTGGGTACAATGACTTCCTCTGTTCTCGGAGTGAGCTAGTAGAAAATTGCAACGGTCTTGCTCAGACCGTTGGGTTGACTGCTGAGGAAACCCGGGCGTTGTTGGATTTGATTCCCACGGATCATTTCTGAGAGGTGCGGCATGTTCTTTGTTCATTTTGGTGATACTCATGAGTCATCGGCGACGACTCTGGGTTGTAACGCTGTCAGGAAGGTGACGTTGGTGATTGAGAACTGCCCCCGGCAGGGTGTTGAGGCGGTGGACTTCCGGAGGGCAAATAACATGCCCGAAGCGGCAAGTAACCAAATCGAGGTGCCGGGGTTTGTCTTTAACGACGAGCAGTTTTGTCGTGAACATCCGGACAAGATGTCCGACGACGCCAACATTTACACTCGGTACTGGGCGCAGGCGAGATGGAACTGCAACCAAAAGGGTGAAGTCTACAAGTGCGATCTTTTCAATACCCAGTCTGGCAGTGCGGGTGCTTACCTCGTCGCTGGTTGGTTTGCTATTCATCGGTACATTCGAGAGCAATCACCAGCAAGTACCAAGGAACTGTTGCGGTCCATCTGGAGCTATCCGGATCGAAGTCTGGAGAGAGCCAACCACAAGGCGGCGGAATGGCTCCGGGAGAAGCAACGGCACGAAGAAGAGAAGGTCAAGGCCCGGGAACTTCTCAAGGATGAATTCCAGACTCTCCACGATGAAATCAAGAAGCTCAAGGAAGCTGAGAGGATGGAGGTTGTTGCTGCGACGAATAGTCATAAGGTTGCCACCGGATACATTATGAACCACGGTCGGGCTTACTACCGAAGCAAGTTCATCAAGTCGTGGGAAGGCGGATTCTCTATTTACGACGTCGTTGGCGAGAAACCGCTGGCAACGACGTCAAATCTGCCCGACGCCTTGGATTGGGTGACCAAGAATTCCGAACGGTGATTTAAGAAGGCCGTGATGGATGGTGTAACGGGGGTTTCTTAAACTGGAGAACACCGCATGTTTTTGAAGATTGAGAATCCTGGGGTTGCACCAGTCGAGGGCTGGACGGTCTTCGGGGCGACGACCAAGCGGGATTCTGAAGATGAGGGCATGATCGGCACGTTCGGCAGCGGCAACAAGCACGGCACCATGTTGCTGATGCGTAAGGGCAAGAACCCGGTCGTTTTCTGCGACATGCTGAGGTTGAATTACTTCAGCAGGCCGGTGACGGTCAAGGGCGTTGCCTCGTCGGTCGAACAGCGTCGGGTCTGCGTCAAGTACGCCGGCAAAGACCAGACGGGCAAAAGTTGCTCGTCTGAGGAAGAACTGAGCGTCTTCCTTGACTACGGCACGGCCAATTGGGATGACATTGCCCTGGCCTTGCGTGAGTACGTCAGCAACGCCATCGACGCCTGTTCTGAGCAGGGAATCGACTTCCGGGAAGTGAAGGTCGAAGTCGTTTCTCCGAATCAGGTCCGGGCGAAGGCTGGGACGACAAGGGTCTTCGTGCCTTTGGATGAAGACGTCCAGAACTTCTACAACGACATCGGGAAGTGGTTCCTGCACTTCTCTGAACCGGAAAACCTCGGTAAACGGATTCTGCCGAAGCGGAACCGGAACCTGAACGGGCGTGAGGCTGCGGTGATTTATCGCCGTGGCGTGCGTGTACGGGAGGTTGTGAACGACGACACGCCGAGTCTCTTCGACTACAACCTGCCCGACCTGAAGCTGGATGAGTCCCGGCAGGTGGACGACTGGAACGTTCGGGCGTATGCCGCTCAAGCGATTCGATGGTCGGACAAGGACGTCTTGACCCAAGTCTTCAAGGCGATCATCACTGCCAAGAAGGTGTGGGAAGTGACCGCATTCGACGCCTACACCCTGGAAGGCGGCTACTTCCACGAACCGAAGGATCGCATCGAAGTCATCAGCAAGAACTGGCGGGAAGCCTGGGAGAACGTTGCCGGCGACAAGGGAGTTCTCACCTCCGCTGTGTCCGTGGTGGCTGACATGGTGGAACGTAAGGGGTTCAAGCCTTGTGTGACCAAGGCCGAGAACTGGCTGAGTGCGGCCAAGAAGCTGGGGGTGCGGTCAGACGATTCAGTATTGACCGCAGACGACCGCAGCAGACGGACGTACTCCGAAGCTACCGAGGACGTGAAGTCGGCTCTGGAGTACGTCTGGAGTCGAATTGAGTGCGTCAGTTTGACGCATGGGAAGCCCAAGCCGAAGGTTCGGTGTTTCTTCGAGCCGATGGAGGGCGAGGCGCAGAAGCGTGGGATTTACGCCGATGGCATGATCTCCATTCACAGTGAGATTGCCAAAGAGTGCCCGATGCTTCGGATCGTCATGTTGGAGGAAGTGGCGCATCACGTCAGTGGTGCGACGGATCTTTCTCGTGACTTTCAGATGTTTCTGGTGCGGCTGGCATCGGAATTGATGGGAGTTCTGTGAGATGGATGAGTTGGACCTGAACATTGGCCGTGCGTTGAGCGCCTTGGCGACCTTGGTCAACTTTGCTGAGAGGGTTGACGGGTCGGCCAAGGTGCCGGTCAAGCTTCTTTATGAAGCGAAGGCGGCACTTCACTGGTGGGAGGACAGCGAGTACACAACGCAGGCCATTCGGGACGCCGTAGGGAGGAACCTGTGATGTGGGTCGTCATTCTGGAGAAACCGCCCGTAGTCAACCCTTGGAAGAGTGACTACTTTCCAAGAACCTTTGCCTACAAAAAGGAGGCCAAATTGGTCGCTGACCAAGTTTCGGCCAACGGCGGCAAGGCGAGGGTTGAAAAGGCCAAGTGAAACAAAAGCAAACCCAGCTTGTTCTGGGTTTGCTGGTTTCCACAGGTCATTTCAACATTGTACTCAAACCGCACCAGATTTCTTAAAGGAAATTCCGAACGACGAAATCGCTGGCCGTGATGGAAGGTGTATGAGGCGCAAGCATCGAAACGATTCCAACCACAGCAAATATGGTTGGAATGGCGGAAACCCTCGGTATGGCAAGAGCCGTGGGTTTCGTAAAGGCCAAAGGGCTGCAACCAAACAACAGGAGCGTAGGAATGCAACTGACAGCGACGGAATTGGCTGAATTGCTGGGGACGGATTACCTCACGGCGAACACCCTGGCGAAGTTCATGGTGAGCAGAGGGGCGGCGAAGGAGGTTGAGAAGCGGAAGAGTGGATCGGGCAAGGGCAAGCCGAGTACGGTCTATGAACTTCCGGAGTCGTTCACGGTGGAGATTCGGCGTAAGGCCGTGGCATAAGGCGGGGTAGCAACCCGCTTTATGGCGTGACAATGGTCTAATGGTAGGGCACTTCTCCGAGGACCGTTCGAGTCGGTCCCGGCAGTTTAGCTAAAACTGCTGACACTGGTGGAAGGGGAGGCGGTGTCGGTTCGAGTCCGGCTTGTCACGTTGTTTTCCTCAACACACAGGAGACTTTTCATGTTGACCAGTAAACACGCCCAGATGGTGGATGAGTTGTTTGGTGTTTTGGTCGAGGAATTTGGAAGACGGGCAAAGGAACTCGTCGCTGACCCGGTCGAACTGTCGCATGCCATCGCCAACGGTCGGCTGGACGAATTCTGGCGTGACCTCTTGCCAATGGCGAGAACCACCCAACTAGCAAGTGAGTTGATGGCACAGTTGGAAACAGCAGTGGTCGTTCACCCATTGCCCAATGGCACAAAAGTCAAGGTGATACAACAAGTCCCAGGAGTGGCTTCGGGGGTGAGCGGGAAGATCATTCAAGCAACGCCGGCTTCCGATGGCAGGCTGCCGCATCGGTGGATCTACGTTATCCGGTTCAGTGAACAGGGTCAATATAGCGCCACCGACACTGATCTGGACGACCACAAGCTGTACGACGTCGTACTGCCATGATGTACATCTGTTTCTATCGGCAGTACGACGTTTCACTGCCGATCAACGAAAATGCGACCCTGAAGGAGTTGTTGAGCCTCTATCCAGATTGGCTCACCAGCGAAAGTGATTTCACTGTCTATCGTGGACATTTGATCTTCAGAAAGTCCCGTGTTTTCGTCGCCCACGCAATGGGAGTACGACCACTTGAAGTAAGCGGTTGTGTGGGCGCAGAGGGGGTTCTAGCCGCTATTGACGAAATCATGCGACTTGCGGCCAAGGTCCATACCATCGACTTTGAAATTTAAGAATTCCGAACGTCGCCCATGTTGTGGCGTGATGGTAGGTGAAGGAGGGCAAGAGTTTGAAGCTCGGCGGGATGTTCCTTGCCGACACCAAGAATGTTAAGGCGTTCATAGCTGGTCTTCAGGAAATCGGGTGTGAAGTCACCCTGGACTTGAAGGCCGGCACAGCGGAGGCAACAGATGGTAATTGTCCGGTATACAAGGCAAGTCGTATGGAACGACAACCTTGGTGTGTCCGGCTGTTCAACTCAGGGAGAATCGAGTGGAAGCATTCGTAGTTGTGAGCGGTGCGGTCTGTCGGTTCCAAGGGCCGGTTCCAGGCATTAACTGGAGCTATGTCAGTGAAAAGCATCTTCACCGACAGTGGCCCGCCAACGAGAAGGTCAACGAGTTCATCCAGAAGGCCAAGCCCGGGGACTTCATCGTCGTTCCCGAGGACTTCCTGATCTTCAAAGTGGTGAAGAATTCCGAACGGCCAGTGGAAGTGGCGTGATGGAGGGTAGAGCATGAAGATTTCGCAACTGATTGAGGTTCTTCAAGCGGAGTTGGCTGCTCGTGGCGATGCGGAATTGGTCAGTCGCTGCGGTGAGGTCTACGAGTCAGTAACTTCGGCGGCTGTTTTCAAGACGCCGTACCGTGCCCCTGAAGGTACTGCATACCTTCAGATGTTTTCCGACAACGTTGGGGGATAGGGCTAGCTGCCCGACAAGAGGGGAATACCAGTCGCAGACTTGGACTCTGCTAGGCAAGGACTCAGAGGCATCTGAGAGGACTGACTGGAATTACAAGGCCGAACTAAAGGGCTGCCGAACCTTCTTCCCACTTTTTCCAAAGCGAGGCATCGGTGGAAATCAACGGTTGTCTAGTCTCAAATGGAACGTTCTTGATCGTCAAGGGAATGTTCCGGCTGTGTCAAGACAACAAATGGCGGGCGTTCTGCCATTTTGGCACCTACAAGGAATGTGTGAAGGAGTACCGTTCCCTGGGGTTTGCCAAGAGGAAGGCAAAGCGGGTTGGTGGCAGGGTAGTCCGGATTCCAGAGGGCGTGACTGTCGAGGCAGGTGGGTTCTGCTACGATGCGGATGGCCCTCGTAACATCGAGGAGTTTCTCGTTGGAGGAACGTAAAGCGATGGTGCTGATAGGTGTTCTTGCGGGCATTGCTGGCCC
>CAYWNX010000050.1:0-11496 GCA_964459735.1 uncultured Dechloromonas sp.
CATGTCGTCTTCGGCCAATAGTGTCAGCAAGTACTTGATCAGCGGGCGCAAGGTGGATGGATCGATAGCACTGGCGGGAATTGCGATACTGGCGGGAGAGCCGAGAACGTGCCGCAAGTTCTCCAGTTGGGTATTTTCAATTTTTGCCAGGGCGTCGAGGTGTTGAGCCACTATTTCTGGCGACTCATTGTTGCGCAGCGCCAATTCGATATTGGCGGCGGCCTGTTGTGTTGCCGACAGGCCAAGGATACCGGCCGCACCCTTTAACGTATGGGCCTGGCGTTGTGCACCAGCTTGGTCGCCGTCGGCCAGGGCTTGTTGAATGCCGGCGGCCGTATGGCGGTGACGTTCAAGAAACTTTTCCAGCAGGGCCAGGTATTTTTCCGTTTTGCCGCCCAGGGCCGCCATTCCGGCTGCCGTGTCGACGCCGGCCTGGCTGGCCAGTCGTTCAATCATTGCTGCCGCGTTGCCGGGCGGGGCGCTGGCCGGCTGATCCTGCGGTGGGTTTGCGGCCGGCTGGTCGGTACTGGTTGGTAACCAGTGCAGCAGGATGGCGTGCAGCATTTTCATCTCGACCGGTTTGCTCAGGTAATCGACCATGCCGGCATCCAGGCAGGCGCTGCGATCTTCGGCGAAGGCATTGGCCGTCATGGCGACGATGGCAACAGGCCGCGTCGGCTTCCCTTGAGCTGCGGTCGACGGGCCGGGCAGGGCCAAAATGCGGCGGCTGGCTTCCAGGCCATTCATCACCGGCATCTCCATGTCCATCAGGATCAGGTCGTAGGCGGTGGCGCTGGCCATGTTGACGGCAATCTCGCCATTTTCTGCGACATCGGCCACGAGGCCGACGTCAGCCAGTTGGTCGAGCGCGACTTCGCGGCTCAAGGGGTCATCTTCAACCACCAGGATGCGGGCGCCGCTGCGCGTATTCCTGATTTCCGTTTCGGCGTCGGCGGCAAGCGGTGGCAGCGCCGGCAGGTTTTCAGCCAGCCGCAGCCGGGCGGTCATCCAGAAGGTGCTGCCTTGGCCCGGCGTACTTTCCAGATTGGCGTCACCGCCCATCAAGTGTGCCAGCTGGCGGCTGATGGCGAGGCCGAGGCCGGTGCCGCCGTAGCGCCGGCTGGTCGATTCGTCGGCCTGGGCAAAAGGCTTGAAGAGACGCAGCTGGGCTGCCGGCGAGATACCGATGCCGGTGTCTTGAACTTCAAAACGGAGCAGCACGTTGTCGGCCTGACGTTCGACTACCCAGGCCCGGAGCAGGACATGACCGTGTTCGGTAAATCTGACTGCATTGGAAAGAAAGTTGAGCAGGACCTGTTGCAGGCGCAATGGATCGCCGCGCAGGGCGGGCGGCAGGTCGGCGGCGATTTCGGTGAGCAGCGCCAGACCTTTGTCATGGGCCTTGAATTCAACCATGGCCAGCGTTTCGGCGATGATCCGTGCGCTGGCGAAGTCGATTTCCTGCAAGGTGAGGTGTTCCGCTTCGATCTTGGAAATGTCAAGAATGTCGTTGATCACGGTGAGCAGGTGCTGTGCCGAATCGGCCACGCGCACCAGACGCGACTGCATGCGCGGTTCGCTAACTTCGCGGTTCATCAGGTAGGTGAGGCCGATGATGGCATTGAGCGGGGTGCGGATCTCGTGGCTCATGTTGGCCAGGAAGGCGCTCTTGGCCCGGCTGGCCCGTTCGGCTGCTTCCTTGGCGATGGCCAGTTCATAGGTACGCTCTTCAACCATCAGTTCCAGACGCCGTCCATAGCGGGCCAGTTCGGCCTGCGCTTTGCGGCGTTCGGTGACATCGGTGGCGAAGGCAAGAATGTGGCTTTCGCCGTCAATTTCGATTAGAGCCGCTGAAATTTCGACGTTATGAATCAGGCCGGCGTGGTCCTGCCAGATCGTTTCGTGGTGCAGTACGCTGCCGGCGACCTTGAGTTCATCGACGAATTTGTTACGTAAATTGCTGTCCGGCCAGAGGCCGATTTCAATGGAGGTTCGGCCAATCATCTCCTCCCGTGTCCAGCCAAAATCGCGCTGGTAGTTGTCATTGACATCGATCAGCCGGCCGTCGCGAACCCGGGCGATGGAGGCCGAGAGCGGGCTGGCGTTGAAGGCGATCTGGAAGCGCTGTTGTTCGGCCCGGCGGGCGGCTTCGGTTTCAAATAGCAGACGATAGCGGCGCACACCCCAGGTCTGGTAAATCAAGCCAAACGCGGCCGCGGCGGTGGCCAGCAGGCCGATCGTCAAGGCTATGATCAGATATGAGGATGACTGCCATTCGGCCAGCGCTTCATCGCGCGAGATCTTGGCGACCAGATACCAGGGGGTTTCGGGTATCGCCTGGATCGACGCCAGAACCGGCCTGCCCTGGTAGTCGCGACCTTCGACAAAGCCCGTGATGCCGGCAAAAATGGCCATCACGGTCGGTACATCGGTCTGACTTTCCGGAATCCGGAAATGCAGTGCCGAATCGGCGCGCTGGCGAAGTTCGTTCAGGAACAGGACATGATCGCCGTCCCGTCGAACGAGCAGGGTTTCGGCACTGCTGCTGGGCACTGGCCAGGATTTCAACGCCGGAAAGAGAAAGGAATTGGGGTCGATTTGCAGCAGGATGGCCCCGACCCGCCGGGTATCCCGGCCTTTGCCAATTTGTAGCGGCACCACGACATCGGTATGGACCAGGCCGAGTTCCGGGTAGATGTGCAAATCGGTCATGTTGGCATGCCCGGTGCTGAAGGCGGCTTCCAGTGCGACGAAAATGCTGTCGTTGATCTGCCTGCCCTGGCGGCCACTCAGGCTGAGCCGCAGATTGCCGTCGTTGTCGATCAGCAAAATATCCTGATAGCGATTGTTGTCTTTGATCGATTGCAGATGCTGGCGGAGTTGCGTCTCGCTAGCGGCCTGCCCTTTTTTTGCCTGAAAAAGCGTGTCGACCGCAGCAACCAGTTGCGGGTTCTCGGCCAGCACCTGGCCATCGGCGATACGACTTTGCCGCCATTCCTTGATCTGTCGCGATTTCAATTCGCTGATCGAACGCAGTTGTTCGCTGACATGCCTGAGCTGGTTTTTGTTTTCAGTCTGGTAAAACAGATAGCCGCCAAGGCCGAGAGCGGCAAAAATCAGCACAAAAGCGGGCAGTAACCAGCGGGAAGGTGCAGAGTTTTCCAGTTGATCCATGATTGCCTCAGGCATCCGGCCCTCTGATGCGATCAAGCAGACCGAGGGCGGCTTCAAAGTCGAAAATCGAGACCAGGCGTTCAAATTGGTCAAAATCGCGATCAAGCATGCCGCGCATATCACTGCTCAGTTGCCGCAACATTTCCTGCGCCCGAACCTCGCCGGTTTCCAGCAGGCGGCGGAGCTCTGCCAGTTCAAGCGGGCTGGCGATTCGGTGGGCCGGGGCGGGTGTAGGCACGGGCGAATCCGGCGTTGTTGCCGGCAACTGGTGCGACAAGTGCCGGTGCAGTGCGGCGTAGGCGGCTGCGGTTTGCTCGATCAGCGGCGCGATGACAGCGGCCGGCTGGCCGGTCTTGATGGCGGTTTCGAGGGCGGCTGCCGATGCTTGCACGGCCACCGCGCCGAGGATGCCGGCCGCGCCTTTCAGCGAGTGGGCGAGGCGGCGGGCTTCGTCGCTTGCACCGCTGGCGAGGTGGTGTTGGATACGGGCGAAATCGTCGGTGTGATTGCTGCTGAATTTGCCGAGCAGGCGGCTGTAACTGCTCATGCGTCCCTGGACCGAGGCCAGGCCGAAGCGGCTGTCCAGGTCGGGAATGTTGGCCAGGGCGGCGCGGAGCGCGTCGTCGTCCAGGCGTGGCACGGCCTGGGCCTGACTGGTGTTTGGTGCAATCTCCGCGGTGGCGGGGCGGAGCGTTGGCAGCCAGCGGGCGAGGGTGGCGAACAGCATGGCCGGCTCGACCGGCTTGGCGACATGGCCGTTCATACCGGCGGCCAGGCAACTGTCGCGGTCGTCAGCAAAGGCATTGGCGGTCATTGCCAGGATCGGGATGGCCGACCAGCCGGGCAGGGTACGAATGCGCCGGGTAGCTTCGATGCCGTCCATCACCGGCATTTGCATGTCCATCAAAACCAGTGCATAAGGCTGGCGCTCGGCGAGGGCAAGCGCCCGGCCACCGTCGCGGGCGACATCGACGATCAGGCCGGCGGCTTGCAGCAGATCGGTGGCAACTTCTTCGTTGATCGGGTTGTCCTCGGCGAGCAGGATACGCGTACCGGGCTGGAAATGCGGCAGCAGACTTTGGTCCGGGTTGGCCGGAGGCAGGCTGTTTTGCGCCGGCGCCGGCTGGAGTAGTGCGGTGAACCAGAAAGTGCTGCCTTGCCCGAGCGTGCTGTCGACGCCGATCTCGCCTTGCATGGCCTCGGCCAGCCGGCGGCTGATTGCCAGCCCGAGCCCGGTGCCGCCGTAACGGCGGGTGGTCGAGGTATCGGCCTGCTCGAAAGGCGTGAATAGCCGTGCCTGGGCTTCAGGTGACAGGCCGATGCCGGTATCGCGCACGGCAAAGCGCACCAGCAGGCCGTTTTTGTCCTGGCGCAGCAAACGGGCGCTGAGCACGATGCTGCCCCGGTCGGTAAATTTGACGGCGTTGGAGAGAAAGTTGAGCAGGATCTGCTCGATGCGCAGCGGGTCGCCGCGCAGAACGGCGGGCAGGTCGGGGGCGATGTCGCAGCTCAGGTTCAGGTGTTTGAGCTGGGCCTTGTCGTCAATCAGGTTACAGACACTGGTGAACACTTTATCGAGGGGAAAATCGGCATCTTCCAGAGTCAGCTTGCCGGCTTCGATCTTCGAGATGTCGAGAATGTCGTTGATGATCGCCAGCAGGTGTTGGGCGGCATCCGCCACTTTGCCCAGGCGCTCGTTTTGTTGCGGGTTCTCCGAGTCGCGCAGCGCGATGTAGGTCAGGCCCATGATGGCGTTCATCGGCGTCCGGATCTCGTGGCTCATATTGGCCAGGAAGGTGCTCTTGGCGCGGTTGGCCGATTCCGCCTCATTCTTGGCCTGATTGAGCTCGGCGGTGCGTTCGTGAACAACCGATTCAAGGTGCAGACGGTAGCGTTCAAGCTCGGCCTGCGTCCGCTTTTTCTCGGTGATGTCTTCCTTGATCGCCAGATAATGCGTCACCCGGCCATCCGGTTGACGCACCGGGGAAACGATCGCGAATTCCTCGAATAGCGTGCCATCCTTGCGCTTGTTCATGAATTCGCCGCGCCAGACCTCGCCTTGTTCGAGCGCCTGCCAAAGTTCGAGGTAGGTTGCCTTGGGCGTCAGGCCGGACTGGAGCAGTTTCGGATTGTTGCCGACTGCTTCAGCCCGGCTGTAGCCGGTATTTTCGATAAAGGTGTTGTTGACATATTCGATGTCGCCACCAATGTTGGTAATGACGATGCTGTGCGGGCTCTGCTCGATGGCCAGCGACAGTTTTCTCAGTTCATCCGAGGCGGCGTAACGGTCGGTGACGTCCTGAACCGTGCCGATCAGCGCCGTTGGCTCACCTTGTGGGCCACACTGGATTCTGGCCAGGGCGCGTACCCAGCGAATCTTGTCGTGCCCCAGGATGCGGAATTCGATGTCGCGCTCTTCCTTGTCGAGCAAGGCACTGGCCCAGGTTTCGCCAACCCGCTGGCGGTCCGCCGGGTAGATGCGTTCCATGAAGCTGCTCTTGCTCAGGGGTGTTCCCGGCGGCAAGGCAAATATCCGGTAGGCTTCATCGCTACCAATCAGCAGCTTGGTGTTGAAATCCTGTTTCCAGCTGCCCAGCTGGGCGATGCACTGAGCCTCGCGCAGTGCCGCTTCACTCTCCCGCAGGCGTTGTTCAAGCTGTTTGCTCTCGCTGACATCCTGAATGGTGCCGAATAGGTACGAGATCCGGCCGGTGGCGTCGAAATTGAGTTTGCCGGTGCCATGAACCCAGCAAACGCGGCCATCCTGCTGTCGGATAATGCGGTATTCATTGTCGAAATCATTTTTTTTGCCGAGCACCTCGTCCTGCAGATAGCTGGCCATCCGTGCGCTATCTTCGGGGTGGATCAGCGCCAGCCAACCCTGTACCGTGCGGACGTAGGTTGCATCGATGCCGAGAATGTCGTCGAGGGCGGCGGAGCTGGTCCACACATCGGCAATCGGGTCGAAATGAAAATGGCCGATTCTGGCCAGGCGCTGCGCGTCAAGCAGGCTCGCTTCGCTGCGGCGCAGCGCCTGGCGCGAGCGCTGCATGGCGATACCGAGGCCAACCTCGCCTGTCAGGTTTTCGACCAGGGCCATTTCGGTATCGTCAAAGGCATCCGTCTCGACGGCGTAGAGGTTGATCGCACCAAAAATGCGACCGTCGACGCGCAGCGGCAGGGCGACCGATGACTGATAGCCGTGCGCCAATGCGGCTGCACGCCATGGCTCGAAGGAGGGATCGGTGTGAACATTGCGCACGATGCTCGGTACACCCGTACGGATGGCTCGGCCGGTTGGACCGCTGCCCTTGGGGCCTTCGGCCCAGCTGATAGCGAGTTGATCGAGATAATGATCGCCAAATCCCGACTGGGCGACCGGGCTGACCCGCTTTTCGCTGTCGTGCTGTGCTTCGGCAATCCAGGCCATGCGATAACCACCGATTTCGACCGCGATGTTGCAGATTTCGCTCAGCATGGCGGATTCGTCATCATGGCGGACGATGGCCTGGCTGATGGCGCTGATCAGGGACAGGGCGCGGTTCTGGTTTCTGAGGGCAATCTGGTCGTTGCGATGCTGGGTGATGTCGATCAGGATGCTGACCGTAACCAGCGGCGAGCCGTCAGGCGCACGCTCGATGACACAGCCGCGGGCCTCCAGCCACAGCCAGTGGCCAGCGCTGTGTTGCATGCGATATTCGCTGACCGAGGCGCTGGTTTTTTGGCTATTTTTCGCGTCGACCGCACCCCGTCCCGCCAGGGGGCTTGCTTCGCGGCGCAGGAAGTCACCTTGGGTGGCAGCATTCACGCCAGCGCGATCATCGGGATGAACCAGGGCCAGCCAGTCGGCCAGATTTTGCGGCGAGTCTTCCGGCGAGCTGCCGAGGAGCTTGAGCAGGCCAGCGCTGACGAGACTGTGGTCGTGGGCATGAAAGTACTCCCAGGTGCAGGCGCCGGTTGCTTCGAGTGCCAGGTGCAGATGGCTGGCCAGACGCAGATTTTCGCGCACCTTCTCGGCGCTGAGCAAGGCGGCCTCCAGTTGATGCACCGCGAGTTGCTCAAACAGCCGGTGCTGGCTGACCACCCCGACCAGATCGCCGGCGGCATCGACCACCGTAATGTGGCGCAGGTGGTGGCGGGTCATCGCTTCGAGAGCGGTAGTGACCGACTCGTTGAAATTGATACTGCATACCGGCAAGCTCATCCCCTGGTCGAGCCGGATCTCGTGCGGCTCGGGGAAATCCTTGAACAGGCGGGGAATGTCACGCTCGGTCAGAATGCCGAGCGGCTTGCCGCCGTCGCTGACGATCAGGTAATCCACCCCGTTGGCGAGCATGTGGGCAATGGCATCGAGCAGCAGGGTGCCGGGTGGCAGATGCGGGATTTTCCGGTCCATGACGCCTTCCAGCGTCTGCAGGTGGCGGAAGATGGCGCCGCCAATGGCCAGCCGGAAATTGGTTTCGCTGACGATGCCGATGGTTTTACCCTCGGTATCGACAATCACCAGATGGCGGATATTGTGTTTTTCAACCAGTTGCCGGGCGTTCACCAGGTCGAGATCGGGGGGCGCGGTAATCAGCGGCGCGGCCATGATCGCTTCGACCGGCGTTTCGGCCGGCCGGCGCTCGTGCAGGGCGCGCAGAATGTTCACTTCGGTGATGATGCCCAGCGACTTCTCGGTGCTGCCGACCAGCAGGCTGGAAATGCGTTCGCTCGCCATCAGGTGGGCCGCTGCCTGGAAAGTGGTGCCCGGCGCAATGCTGCGTACCTCGCGAGTCATGATGTCGGCGAGCGTGGTGGTGTGCATTGCGGTCATGGCACATTCTCCGGATCGATGCCGAGCTGATACTTCAGAGCGCTGATGGTCCGCTGCATTTCACCTGTGAGCGTGGCGAGAAGCTGCGGTGTTTCAGGCGACTCGCCGGGTTGGCGTAGCGCCGCATCGAGCGCCGCCGCTGCCGTGTGAATGCTGCTCAGCCCCAGCGTGCCGGCTGCCCCCTTGAGGGAATGGACCAGGCGCTCGGCATCGCTGGCCAGGGTGCTGGCCAGCGCCGCCGCGATGGCTTGCTGGTCATTGCCATGCAGGGCAATGAAAC
The DNA here is from genome assembly GCA_964459735.1 of uncultured Dechloromonas sp. Taxonomy (GTDB): domain Bacteria; phylum Pseudomonadota; class Gammaproteobacteria; order Burkholderiales; family Rhodocyclaceae; genus Azonexus. Next base: position 8,271 of record CAYWNX010000050.1, read on the forward strand.
TGTGCAACAGGCGTAAATAGCTGGCTGGCCGGCCACGCACCGCGAGCAGGCCGGTCTGTGTGTCGATGCCGGGAATGCCGGTCAGCGCCTGAAGCAGCGTATCGTCGGTGCTGGCGAGCGGGGCAGGGGCGCCTGATTTGCCTGGCGGGAAACTCTCCTGGGAAATTTGAGGCGTCGGGGGCGTGGCTTCCCGATTCGGTAGCCCATCCCCATCCTGACTCTCCCCTTGTCCCTCAAGGGGATTTGTTGCGTGGCAAAGGGGAGGAGGTGACGGTGCGGCCTCCGGTAGGCTTGGTGCGGGCAGCCATTTGATCAGCATCGCATACAGATTGCTCGGGTCAACTGGCTTGGCAACGTGGTCGTTCATGCCAGCATCGAGGCAGCGCTGGCGGTCTTCGCTGAAGGCGTTGGCGGTCATCGCCAGGATTGGCACAGTGCGGCCACGTTCGCTCTGGCGGATGGCGCGGGTGGCAGTCAGGCCGTCCATGATCGGCATTTGCATGTCCATCAGGATCAGGTCGTAATCCTGTTCGGTGACCATTTCAACGGCTTTTTGCCCGTTCACCGCAAGATCGGCCTGCATGCCCACGCCACGCAGCAGTTCAAGCGCCACTTCCTGATTGATCGGGTTGTCCTCGGCGAGCAGGATGCGCGTCTGGCGGAGTTTGCTGGAAAGCAGCCGTTCCGCTTCGTCGGCCGGGATGGCTCGCAGGTTCTCCGTGACGTTTGCAGTGGCGCGCTGCAAACGAGCCGTGAACCAGAAGGTGCTGCCTTGGCCGGGCGTGCTGTTCAGGCCGCTATCGCCTCCCATCAGCAGGGCGAGCCGGCGGGCGATGGCGAGGCCAAGGCCGGTACCGCCGAAACGCCGGGTCGTTGAGGTGTCGGCCTGTTCAAACACATCGAAAATCCGCGCTTGCTGTTCGGCGGGAATGCCGATGCCGGTATCGCTGACGGCAAAGCGGACGAGCAATTCATCACCGCTTTCTGCAACCAGAGTGATGTTCACCGAGATGCTGCCGCGTTCGGTGAATTTGACTGCGTTGGAGAGGTAATTGAGCAGGATCTGGCCGATGCGCAGCGGGTCGCCGTGCAGCACGGGCGGTAGCGCCGGGTCGATTTCGCTGTGGAATTCCAGGCCGCGCGAACGGACGCGGTCGATGATCATTTCGCTGCTATTGTCGAGCAAGCGGGCCAGGGTGAAATCGGCCGGTTCAAGCGCCAGTTTGCCCGCCTCAATTTTCGAGATATCGAGAATCTGGTTGATGATGGCCAGCAAATGCTGCGCGGCATCGGCAACCTTGTTCAGGCGGCCGAGTTGCTTGGGGTTCTGCGTCTCGCGTTTGGCCAGATGCGTCAGGCCGATGATGGCGTTCATCGGGGTCCGGATTTCGTGGCTCATGTTGGCCAGGAAGGCGCTCTTGGCAACGCTCGCCTGCTCGGCGGCCTCCTTGGCGGTGGCTAGCTGGATTGTCCGCTTGCCGACCAGGTCTTCGAGGTGCAGACGGTATTGCTCAAGCTCGGCGGCGGCGCTTTTCTGCTCGGTAATATCCTGCCAGATGCCGCTGATCATCGGCCGGCCGGCAATGGTCACCGTGGCTGCGCTAAAGCGGGCAATCTGCTGGCTGCCGTCCTTGCGCTGGTGACGGCTTTCGAAGACGGTGCGCTCCTGTTCAAGAATGTGCGCCATCAACTGGCGGACTTCGGCCTCGGTCATGTTGACCTGGATGTTGTTCAGTTTGAAGCTGGCAAATTCTTCGCGGCTGTAGCCGAGTTGCTGGATCGCGGCATCGTTGATCTCGACGAACTCCAGGGTTTGCGGATCGATCAGGCAAATCGAGTCCTGGCCTTGGGTGACGATGCTGCGGTAAATTTCCTCACGCTCACGCAAGGCTTCTTCGGCTGCACGTCGCTCGGAAACATTGACGATATAAACGACGAGATGCGGCTCGCCGTCCACCTCGACCTGGGCTGCCGACAGGCTGATTTTCCGATGAACGCCGTCGCGGCTGATACCGACACTATCGAAGTCGACAATGCAGCCGTCGCGCTTGAATGTTTCCAGCATCCGGTCGCGATCCTCGGCTGTCCAGAGGCCGGCTTCAAGCGTGGTCTTGCCGAGTAGTTCCTCGCGTGTCCAGTGGTATTCGCTGAGCAGCCGTTCGTTGACGTCGATCAGCCGACCGTCGCTTAAACGCGTGATGCAGGCGGCTACGGGCGCCGCGCGGAAGGCTGTGGCCAAACGCTCCTGGAGCTGAAGAATGGCGTTTTCCGCCCGCTTGCGTTCGGAAATGTCGAGAATGGAAGAGAGAACATAGGGGCGGCTATTGAGCGTGATGAGCTCGGCCGACAGGCTGATCGCGATCGGGCTGCCATCGCGCCGGTACCATTCGGTCTGATAGTCGGCGAGCCGGTTGCCGGCTGCCTCAAGCTGTTCGCGCCATTGCCGACGCGCCTCCGGGCTGGACCAGAGATTGAAGTCGAGCGAACTGCGGCCACGCAACTCGTCGATTGGCCAGCCGAGCAGGTCGGCGTACCGGTTATTGATATCCAGGAAGAGACCATCGTCGATGGTGGTCAGAGAGATGGCAGCAGGGCTGGCATTGAACGACACCCGGAAACGTTCCTGCAGTTCATGCATATGCGTGATGTCGCGGCCGATGCCAAGGACGCCGAGCAACTTCCCGGTTGTGTCGCGCATCGGTGCCTTGGTGGTCAGCAACAGTTCGCGGTGGCCATCGCTGGCAAAGGCGATCCATTCCTCGTTGCTGTGCGGGCCACCGGCTTGCAGTGCGGCGCGGTCATTGGCGCGGAAGAACTCGGCGAGTTCGTGGTCGACAAAATCGAAATCAGTCTTGCCGAGAATATCCGCCTCGCTACTCCCGAAAAACTCTTCAAAACGCTTGTTGCAATTTAGATAAACGCCGTCCGGGTCTTTCAGCCAGATCAGGTCGGGCAAGGTGTCGAGCAGCGTGCGTAACTGGCTGCGCTGACTTTCCAGTTCGCTGACGGCCTGGTCGGCAATTTTCCAGGCGGTGCGCTCGGCCGCCTGTTCGTTTTCAATGTTGCGGATCAGGCGGCCCAGCAGCAGGGCGAGCAGGCCGGCGGTGAAGGCGACGAAGAACCAGCCCTTCAGCATGTTGACAATGGTCTGCTCGGCCGGATCAGGGAAAAAGTGCGCGGCTAGCGGGTCTGAAATCAGTATCCATAAGGCAGCCAGCAGAACGTA
>CAYWNX010000051.1:0-11435 GCA_964459735.1 uncultured Dechloromonas sp.
ACGGCTCGCTGGTATTCAAGCGCTTCTGATTCAGAAGGCAGGATAGAACGGTGCAGTTTCCGATCACGATCGGGCTGCGCCGTTCGCATTTTATGGACCTTGGTTTGCTGTTCGTCGCGTTACTGGCAAGTGTGGCAGCGCTTGCCTTTCCAGAGACAACGACAATTCAGTTTAGTGTCTGTGCCGTGATCTGGATTGTCGCAGGGCTTGCTTGGCGGCAATTAACGCCTAAGTTCTCAGCAATTCGGCTGGAGCGTAGCGGGCAGGTGTTTGTTGCCCTTAACGGCAAAAGCGAATTTTTGGTCGCTGAGATATTACCGGGTGCGACCGTTCACCCCTGGATGACGGTAGTCAAATTAAAAACTGAAGAGGCTTGTTCCAAGGCACTGATTGCTACGGTCGACTCGTTAAATCGGCAGGATTTCCGCCATCTGCGGGTATTTCTGCGTTGGCAAGCCGAATTCAGCGCGCCGAACGACGACGCCTGATGACCGTATTTTTTGCTTTTGCCAGCATTTCCGGATAGTCACGTGAGTAATGCAGGCCACGACTTTCTTTACGCAGCATGGCGCAACGGACGATCAAATCAGCGGTAGTTACCAAATTACGCAATTCGATCAGGTCGTGACTGACCCGAAACTTTGAGTAAAACTCGTGTATCTCCCGTGTCAGCAAGCCGATGCGATGTTTGGCACGCTTCAGACGCTTGGTGGTACGGACGATACCCACGTAATCCCACATGAAGCGGCGTAATTCATCCCAATTATGGGAAATAACGACCTCTTCATCAGCATCGGTAACCCGGCTTTCATCCCATTGGGGCAGATCGGGGACTGTTTCTGTTTTTGTCTCCAAAATGTCGTTGACCGCAGCCTCCGAGAAAACCAGGCATTCAAGCAGCGAGTTGGAGGCGAGTCGATTGGCACCGTGCAGGCCAGTGCATGAGGCTTCACCAGCCACGTAAAGACCTGCTACATCAGTACGTCCATGCAAATCACTGACAATGCCGCCACAGGTGTAATGTGCCGCCGGTACTACGGGAATACCATCGCGCGCGATATCGATACCAAGTTCGAGACAGCGAGCGTGAATATTGGGAAAGTGGGCGCGGATGAAATCCTCGCCTTTGTGGGAAATATCGAGGAAGACACAGTCAAGACCGCGTTTTTTCATCTCGAAGTCGATGGCGCGAGCCACGACATCGCGCGGCGCCAGTTCGGCGCGCTCATCGTGTTCCAGCATAAAGCGGGTTCCGTCTGGCAAGCGGAGCAGGCCGCCTTCGCCACGAACTGCTTCCGAGATCAAAAATGATTTGGCCTGCGGGTGGTACAGGCAGGTTGGGTGAAACTGGATGAACTCCATGTTCGATACCCGGCAACCGGCCCGAAAAGCCATCGCGATACCATCACCGGTCGAGGTGTCAGGATTGGTCGTATAGAGATAAACCTTACCGGCGCCACCAGTTGCGATGAGGGTATTGGGTGCGCCGATCGTAACCACTTCTCCGTTACGGCTATCGAGAACGTACGCACCAAAACAGCGATTTTCCCCGGTTCCCAGCTTGTCGCCAGTAATCAGGTCGATGGCAATGTGACTTTCGAGAACGGTGATATTTGGATTGGCCCGAACTTTTTTGGTCAGCGTTTCTTGTACGGAATACCCGGTGGCATCGGCAACATGAATAACTCGGCGGGCACTGTGTCCGCCTTCACGAGTCAGATGGTAACCAGATTCGTCCTTGGTAAAAGGAACGCCTTGCTCGATCAGCCATTCGATGGCGCGCTGGCCATTCTTGACGACAAAGCGAGTCGCTGGCTCATCATTGAGCCAGGCGCCGGCGATCAATGTATCCTGAATGTGAGCCTCGATGGAGTCGCGACTGTCAAGAACTGCAGCGATCCCGCCTTGGGCCCAACCTGATGCTGAATCTTCAAGGCTGCGTTTGCTAACCAGCGCGACGCGGCAATGCTTCGCCAGCCGAAGGGCGGCTGATTGTCCGGCCAAACCGCTACCAATGATAAGGACATCAAAATTCTGCAAGGCTGTTCTCTAAATGGTTAGTTTTTTGCGGAATATAGCACGCGAGAAACGATTCATTCCGTTACAGAGTGTCACAATTAAGGAGAATTACCTATCTGCAGCACAAAAATGGCTGCGCTATACTCCATGCGAGAAGTGCATTAATAACCAACCCCCAGGGAAAACAAGCACCATGAGTGAGCGCGAGATCGATCAGGCACTGGTCGAGCGGGCGCAAGGCGGAGATCGGCACGCCTTCGACCAGTTGGTAAGCAAATATCAGCGCAAGCTGGGGCGGTTACTGTCGCGTTTTATTCGTGACCAGGCAGAGGTTGAGGATGTCTCGCAAGAGGCTTTTATCAAGGCATATCGTGCCTTGCCCTCCTTTCGTGGGGAAAGCGCCTTCTATACTTGGCTTTACCGTATTGGCATCAATACGGCCAAGAATTATCTAGTCTCCCAGGGGCGCCGCGCTCCGACGTCAACTGAATACGATGCCGAGGAGGCGGAGTCCTTCGAAGATGCCAGCCAATTGCGTGATATCAACACACCGGAGAGTCTTTTACTCTCCAAGCAGATCGGTCAGACGGTGAATGGCGCCATGGACGCGCTTCCCGAAGAGCTGCGGACCGCTATCGTGCTGCGTGAGATCGAGGGCATGTCCTACGAAGAAATTGCTGACGTCATGAACTGTCCGATTGGTACGGTGCGTTCGCGTATTTTTCGGGCGCGCGAGTCGGTCGCTGCAAAGCTTAGGCCTCTGCTTGACATAGCGCCAGATCGGCGCTGGTGACCATGGATAAGCAGGAAAGCACGATCAGCGCCGTCGTCCGGGCACTGGAAGGCGGAGATGCTGTCGTTGAAGTCGAAGCCGGTGGCTGCGGTCGTTGCCACGAAAAAGGCGGCTGCGGCGGACAGCAACTGACGCAGATGTTTTGCAGTAGCCCAAAAACTTACCGTGTGGACAACGATTTAGGCGCAAACATTGGTGATCGCGTGACTGTCGCTATCGCAGCCGGCAGCGTGCGCCGTACGGCAAATTTAGCCTACGGCGTTCCATTGACCGCAACAATCGTCGGTGCTGCTCTTGGCACCCCGCTCGCCGGAGATGCTGGTGCAATGCTCGGCGCCGGCGTCGCCCTCGCGATAGCCCTCATTTATGTTCGTTTCCGCTCTCAGGGCAGCTCTGGAAATTTTAGGGAGCGTCCTTATATCGTTTCTCGTCCCTAGCTAAATCTGGAGGTATGCCGTCCATGAAACGCCTCATCGCCTATTTTTCGCTCTGGTTCCTTTGTTCATTTGCTATTGCGCAGACGCGTGGCCTGCCGGACTTTACCGAGCTGGTTGAAAAGCAGGGGCCGGCTGTCGTCAATATCAGCACCACTCAGGTTACGCGTAGTCAGGCGCCGGGAATGCCGTTTCCATTCGATGAGGATGACCCGGCATTCGAGTTTTTCAAGCGCTTCATCCCGCGCCCGCCGGGTGGGGCTGTGCCACGTGAGTTCGAGAACAAGTCGTTGGGTTCCGGCTTTGTTATCAGTAGCGACGGTTACATTCTGACCAACGCTCATGTCGTTGATGGGGCCGATGAGGTAACGGTTCGCCTGACTGACAAGCGAGAGTTCAAGGCCAAGACAATCGGTACCGACAAGCGGACCGATGTAGCGCTGATCAAGATCGAGGCGAGTGGGCTCCCTGCCGTCAAATTAGCCGATACAAATCAGCTGAAGGTAGGTGAATGGGTTGTTGCCATTGGCTCGCCTTTCGGCTTTGATAACTCGGTAACGGCCGGAATTGTCTCGGCCAAGGGACGTTCGCTACCACAGGAAAACTACGTGCCATTTATTCAAACCGACGTTGCCATCAACCCCGGCAACTCCGGTGGCCCGCTATTCAACATGCGCGGTGAAGTGGTTGGCATCAATTCGCAGATTTACAGCCGCAGTGGCGGCTACATGGGCGTTTCGTTTGCCATCCCGATTGATGTGGCGATGGAAATCCAGAATCAGCTCCGTGCCTCCGGCAAGGTCAGCCGAGGCCGTCTTGGGGTCGTTATTCAGGAAGTCAGCAAGGAGTTGGCTGATTCCCTGGCTTTAAGCAAGCCCATCGGTGCCGTGGTCAACGCTGTTGAAAAAGGCGGACCAGCCGAGAAGGCTGGCCTTGAACCAGGCGATGTGATCCTGAAGTTCGATGGCAAAACCATCAACAATTCGGCAGATTTACCGCGGATGGTCGGTGCCGTTCGCCCGGGAACTCGTTCTGTTGTGCAGATATGGCGAAAAGGGGCGATGCGCGACATTACCGTCGTCGTAGGTGAGATACCTGATGAAAAACAGGCGAATGCGCGCCAATTCCGCGGCGCCAAGCCCCCGGAGCAAGCAGCCAACCGTATCGGCTTGGTCGTCAACGAACTGACTGCCGAGCAAAAACGTGAGTTGAAGATGAATTCCGGGTTGCTCATCGAGGATGTTCGTGGCGCCAGCACCCGCGCTGATTTGCGTCCAGGCGATATTGTCATCGCGGTCATCAGCAAGGGCGCAACCACTGAGGTAAAGACGGTAGAGCAATTTAATAAATTGCTGCTTCAGTTTGAGAAGGGCAGCAGTGTGACCTTGTTGATCCGCCGTGGCGAGATGCAGACTTTCGTGACAATCAAGGGTTTGAATGGGAATTGAACTGACGCTGATCAGCCGAGGCTATTGTCACCTCTGTCACGATATGGAGGTGGCATTGGCGCCACTGGCAGCCGAGTTCGGGGCTACGGTGAATGTATTGGATGTCGACGCTGACCCCGTTCTGGAATCAAGGTACGACGAATTGGTGCCAGTTTTACTGCATGGGGAAACGGAACTCTGCCATTACTTCCTGGATGAGCCTAAAACCCGTGAGTATTTGGCCGAAATCCGCTAAAATTCAGGGTCTTCCGAACAGGGAAGGGCGCCGTAAAGCGCCCTTTTTTACAAGCATCAATGGATCATATTCGAAATTTCTCCATCATTGCCCATATCGACCATGGTAAGTCGACGCTGGCTGATCGCATCATTCATCTCTGCGGAGGCCTTTCAGATCGCGAGATGGAAGCCCAGGTTCTCGACTCGATGGATATCGAGCGCGAGCGTGGCATCACCATCAAGGCCCAGACGGCTTCGCTGCAATACAAGGCACGCGATGGCAAGATCTACAATCTGAACCTGATTGACACGCCGGGACACGTAGACTTCTCGTATGAAGTATCGCGCTCGCTGTCGGCTTGTGAAGGTGCGCTACTGGTCGTCGATGCCTCGCAGGGCGTCGAGGCACAAACAGTGGCCAACTGTTATACCGCGCTGGAACTGGACGTCGAAGTTGTACCAGTGCTGAACAAGATCGATTTGCCCTCGGCCGACCCGGATAATGCGCGGCAGGAAATTGAGGATGTAATCGGCATCGATGCCACTGATGCTGTTCTCGCCTCAGCCAAAACCGGCTTGGGTGTCGAGGACATTCTCGAGGCGGTAATCGCCCGAATTCCACCGCCAAAGGGTGATCCGGCAGCGCCGCTCAAGGCGCTGATTATCGACTCCTGGTTCGATAACTATGTCGGTGTGGTTATGCTGGTGCGCGTCGTTGACGGTATTTTGCGCCCGAAGGATAAGTTATTGTTCATGGCGACCGGCGCCATCCAGCTTTGCGAACAGGTTGGTGTCTTTTCGCCAAAATCCGTGCAGCGTAGTGCGCTGCAAGCCGGAGAGGTGGGGTTTGTCATTTCCGGGATCAAGGAGTTGAAGGCAGCCAAGGTCGGCGACACGATTACTACGGTCGACCGCAAGGCCGCTGCAGCATTGCCCGGCTTCAAGGAAATCAAACCACAGGTGTTTGCCGGTTTGTACCCGATCGAATCCAATCAGTACGACTCGCTGCGCGAATCGCTCGAAAAACTCAAACTTAACGATGCCTCGCTGCATTACGAACCCGAGGTTTCACAGGCCCTCGGCTTTGGTTTCCGCTGCGGCTTTCTCGGTCTCTTGCACATGGAAATCGTCCAGGAGCGTCTGGAGCGTGAATTTGATCAGGATCTGATCACCACTGCACCAACAGTTATTTACGAAGTTGTGATGCGTGATGGATCGATTGTTCAGATTGAGAACCCGGCAAAACTACCTGACACCAGCAAGATCGAGGAAGTGCGCGAGCCAATCATAACGGCGACAATTTTCGTGCCGCAGGACTATCTCGGCAACGTCATCACGCTTTGCAACCAGAAGCGCGGCAATCAGGTCGACATGCATTATCACGGCCGCCAGGTAAAAGTGGTCTATGAAATGCCGATGGCTGAAGTGGTGATGGATTTTTTCGATAAATTGAAGTCATGTTCCAAGGGCTACGCTTCACTCGACTACGATTTCAAGGAGTACCGTGCGGCCGATGTGGTCAAGATGGATATTCTGATCAATGGCGAGAAGGTCGATGCCTTGTCACTGATCGTACATCGCGCCAATGCGCAATACCGTGGCCGCGAACTGGCCTCAAAAATGCGGGAACTGATTCCCCGTCAGATGTATGACGTAGCCATTCAGGCTGCCATCGGTTCGCACATTATCTCCCGCGAAAACGTTAAAGCCATGCGCAAGGATGTGCTTGCCAAATGCTACGGCGGTGATATCAGTCGTAAAAAGAAGCTGCTGGAAAAGCAAAAAGCAGGCAAGAAACGCATGAAGCAGGTGGGTAGTGTGGAAATTCCGCAAGAAGCTTTCCTCGCCGTCCTGCGCGTCGACAACTGAGAATACCGATGAATTTTGCCTTGATTCTTTTTGTGCTGCTGGTTTTTACCGGCGCACTTTATGCGGTCGACGTCTTGAAATACCGAAAGTTGCGTGCCAAAAATGCCAAAGAGCCGCTTTGGGTAGAGTGGGGCGCGAGTTTTTTCCCGGTTATCCTGGTCGTTTTCGTGCTGCGCTCATTTTTGTTCGAGCCGTTCAAAATCCCCTCGGGCTCGATGATCCCGACCTTGCTGGTCGGTGACTTTATTCTGGTCAATAAATTCACCTATGGCATCCGCTTGCCGGTAATCAACAAAAAAATTATCGACATCAACTTGCCCCAACGAGGCGACGTGATGGTTTTTCGTTACCCGGAAGATCCTTCGCTTGACTATATCAAGCGAGTGGTTGGCCTGCCGGGTGACACGGTGGCCTATCAAAATAAACGTCTGACCATTAATGGCCAAGCTGTTGAAGTTAGCAAAGTTGCCGACTACCTGCATCCGGAGCGCTTGTATTACTCCGAGCAATACCAAGCCAGGATGGGTGTCGAGCATCGTTTGCTCAACGATACAGACGCGCCGGCTTTTGTTCCTGATGCTGCCCGCTTTCCGTATCGCGAAAACTGTACTTACAATGCAGCGGGGGTTATCTGCAAAGTACCGGCAGGGCACTATTTCATGATGGGCGACAACCGCGATAACAGCCGCGACAGCCGTGCCTGGGGCTTCGTTCCCGAGCAGAATATCGTGGGCAAGGCTTTCTTCATCTGGCTGAATCTTAGCGATCTGAGCCGGATCGGTTCGTTCAAGTGAGGGGAAAAATGATCAAATATCAACGTGGTGTAGCGCTCTCTGGCTTGATCTTCTGGGGTGTCATTTTTTTCCTAGTGGCTGTATTAGGTATGAAGGTGGCGCCGACCGCAATTGAATATTACAAAATACTCAAGAACACTAAGGCAGTTGTTGCACAGATCCCCGCTGAGGCAACGGTGGCTGATGTTCGTCGAGCCTTCGACAAATATGCAGAAGTTGACCATCTTGTAGAGTTTCAATCCAATCAACTGGATATCTCCAAAGAGAACGGCAAGGTTGTGATCGAATTTGCTTACGAAAAGCGTATTCCCCTCTTTTTGAATGTCAGTCTCTTGATTGATTACAAGGGATCGACTGCTGGACAGTAAGGCATGACCGCTCTGTCTGTTGCAAAAAGGCTGGGTCACAACTTTTCGGATCAAAAACTTCTCCGAACGGCACTGACCCACCGCAGTTTTGGCACACCCAACAACGAACGCCTGGAGTTTCTCGGCGATGGCATTCTGGACTGTGTCATCGCAGCTGCGTTGTTTCACCGTTTTCCTGATCTGCCGGAAGGTGATTTATCCCGCCTGCGAGCTAATCTTGTTCGGCAGGATGCCTTGCATCGTCTGGCAGTCAGCCTGAATATCGGCGACTGTCTGCGTCTGGGCGAGGGCGAATTAAAAAGCGGTGGTGCTCAACGCCCATCCATTTTGGCTGATGCCCTTGAAGCCCTGCTGGGTGCAATTTATCTCGATGCCGGATTTGAGACGGCGTTCGCAGTAATCGCCAAGCTCTACCAGCCGCTACTCGATGAACTGAAGCCGGGACAGGTTCAGAAAGATGCAAAAACAAGCTTGCAGGAATGGCTGCAAGGGCGCAAAAAACCTGTGCCTCGCTACGTTTTGCTTGAAGCTACCGGTGCCGCTCATGAGCAGCGCTTTGAGGTGGCATGTGAAATTGATAACCCCTCCTTGCGTACCATTGGCCATGGCGCCAGTCGCCGCATCGCCGAACAGGCTGCCGCCGACAAGGCATTGAAAGAATTGAAAGCATGAAGAAAATCCGTTCAGGTTACATTGCCATTGTCGGTCGCCCCAATGTGGGGAAATCCACACTACTCAACCGTCTGGTTGGGGAAAAAATCAGTATCGTATCGCGCAAGGCGCAAACTACCCGGCACCGGATCACCGGCATTGTGACGACCGATGAATCGCAATTCGTCTTTGTGGATACGCCGGGTTTCCAGACAAAATATGGCAATGCGCTTAACCGTGCAATGAATCGCGGCGTCACCCAAACACTGAGTGATGTCGATCTTGTTCTGTTGGTCATTGAAGCCGGACGCTACGATGCCAAGGATCAGGCCGTGGTCAGGCTACTGCCGAAGGACCGGCCAGTCATTCTGGTCATCAACAAGACCGACCAGTTGAAAGATCGTACGGCTTTGCTGCCGTTCCTCGCCCAAGTATCGGCGGATCATGATTACGCGGCCATCGTGCCGATCAGCGCAACCAAAGGGAAGCAGACTGATGAACTGCTCGCCGAAGCGCGCAAACATCTGCCGAATGAAGGCCTGATGTTCCCGGAAGATGATCTGACTGACAAAAGTGAGCGTTTTCTCGCTGCCGAATATATCCGCGAGAAGGTTTTCCGTCTGCTCGGTGACGAGTTGCCTTACGCCACCACCGTCGAAATCGAAAAATTTGAAATCGAAGGCAATCTGCGACGAATCTTTGCCGCTATCGTCGTTGACCGCGACGGTCACAAGGCGATTGTCATCGGCAAGGGCGGCGAGTCGCTCAAGCGGATTGCCAGCGAAGCCCGTCAGGATATGGAACGCCTGTTCGGTGACAAGGTTTATCTCGAGATATGGGTCAAGGTTAAATCCGGCTGGAACGATGACGAGCGTCTGCTGAAGAGTCTCGGTTACGAATGAACTTGCGCAGCAAAGTCGACGGCCAACCGACCTACGTCTTGCACAGCTCCCCGTTTCGGGAAACCAGCCTCATTGTCGAAGTATTTTCCCGGGATTTCGGGCGCATGGCGCTGCTGGCACGTGGGGCACGCCGGCCACGTTCAGCGATTCGCGGCCTTTTGATGGGCTTCCAGCCCTTGGAATTAAGCTGGGCCGGCAAGGGTGAAGTCCTGACGCTGATGAAAGCCGAATGGCAAGGTGGCCAGCCCTTGCTTGCTGGTGATGCCCTGTTTTGCGGCTATTACCTCAATGAATTACTGATGCATCTGCTGCCTCGCGAGGATGCTCACGAGCAGCTTTTCGCCCGCTACGCCGACATGCTCGCTCGCTTGGGTGCCGACCCCGGCGGCAAAGTACGCGAAGCTGATTTACGTACCTTTGAAAAGGCCTTGCTTCAGGAGCTGGGCTACGGTCTGACGCTAACCCACGACAGCACGGGCGGCGCCATCGTGTCGACGGCCTATTACGCTTATCGAATGGAACAGGGCCCGGTACGACTGGAACATGCCGAAGCAGCAGGGCAGGTGGTCAGTGGCAAGACCTTGCTTGACCTCGAAGCCGAAGACTTTTCCGACCCGCGCTCACGCGTCGAATCGAAGCAGTTGATGCGGACGCTGATGGCCTACTACCTGGCCGGCAAGGAACTCGAAACACGCAAAATATTCAGGGAGTTGCAGGAACTATGATCGAACTTGGCGTCAATATCGACCACATTGCCACGCTGCGCCAGGCGCGCCGCACCTATGAACCAGATCCGGTCTGGGGTGCCGTCGAGGCCCATCTCGGTGGTGCGGATGGTATTACCGTACATTTGCGCGAAGACCGTCGTCACATTCAGGATGCCGACGTTCGCCGATTGCGTGAACTGACTCAGGTCAAACTCAATCTTGAGATGGCGGCGACTGACGAGATGATCGGGATCGCCTGTCAGCTGAAGCCTGAAATGGCCATGCTGGTGCCGGAAGGGCGACATGAAGTGACGACCGAAGGTGGCCTTGATGTCTTGGCACAAGAAGCACGACTAAAGGTTGTAATTTCCCGGCTGGCCGACGCCGGTATTACGACCAGTGTTTTTATTGATGCCGAAATTCCGCAGATCGAAGCAGCGTCTCGTATCGGCGCCCGTGTTTGCGAAATCCACACTGGCCCGTACGCGCACGCTTTCCACCGCTTGGGCCGCGATGCCGAAGCGCCAGCCGTGATTGCTGAGTTGGATAAGATTCGCCTGGCTGGTCAGTGTATTCGCGAACTCGAAATGCGCTTCAATGCCGGGCATGCTCTCAATTATTACAACGTGCAACCGGTGGCACGACTGCCCGGTGTGCGTGAGCTGCATATTGGTCACGCTATCGTCAGCCGTTCCATATTCGTTGGCTTGCGTGAGGCGGTTCGTGAGATGAAACAATTGATGCGTGAAGCAGCGCAACACAAAGAATGATTTACGGTATTGGCACCGACATAGTTGCCGTCAAACGCCTGCAAGGCATGTGGGAACGCCACGGCGACAAGGCATTAAAGCGACTGCTTGCCCCTCAGGAAATGACCGACTTTACCAAGGCGGCCGACAAGGGGCGCTTTCTCGCCAAACGCTTTGCCGCCAAGGAAGCCTTCAGCAAGGCGCTCGGCACCGGCTTCCGGCCTCCGGCTGTGTTATCTGCCATTGCCGTCAGCCACGACGAACTGGGTAAGCCGATCCTCGACTTCTGCGGTCAACTGGCAGAAATGATCAAAAATCAGGGGCTCACGGCACACCTTTCCCTGAGCGATGAAGCTGACTACGCCATCGCCTACGTTATTCTGGAGCGCACATGACGCAACTTGCCCTCGGCCCACTGATGATCGACATCGCCGGCACCCAGCTAAGCAATCTTGATCGCGAGCGCCTTTGTCACCCCTTGGTCG
>CAYWNX010000052.1:0-11394 GCA_964459735.1 uncultured Dechloromonas sp.
CGCCGGCGACTTCGATTTCGTCGCTGGCGCCGTCGCGGGCCGCGCCGGGAATCAGGCGGTAGAGCGGGACGGGGGCGCCGGTCGGGCGGCTGCGGGCATCACCCGGTTTCTCGTCCAGTGTGCCGCGAATCTTGTAGATCTGCTGTGCCATGGGATGCTCCTCTGTGGAGTTGGGGCGCCGGGCGCGCCGGTCAGGCGAAAACCTTGCCCTTGCGGGCGGTGTCGCTGCCGACGATCTGCGGCGACTGCGGGTAGCTGGCCGAGGGCAGGTACTTGACGAAGGCCTTGTGCCAGTCGGCATAGGTCGCATCGGGTTTGAGGCTCTTCAGGGCTTTCAGCGCGTAATAGGTGAAAGCGCCGTTGTAGCGGCCATTGATCCTGGCGTCGTAGCTGAAGTTGTTGGGGCCTTCCTTGCAGCCGGAAAGCAGCAGATCGCCCAGCTGGCGCGAATAGCCGGCGAGAAAGGGCGAAACGCCGAGCGGCGAGGCAATCGTCGCCGCCAGCGTGCCGGCGCGGTTTTTCGGCAGCAGATGGTCGGGCAGCCAGTTGCCCATCGGCATGAAGCGCGGCCTGGTGTCGGCATCCTTTTCCGCCGCGGCAGCGCGGGTGACGGTGCCGGAGTGGCAACTATCCGAAATCAGCACGATCCGCACGCCGGCCTTGCGTGTCGCGAAGAGCGCCTTGATTTCGTCGTCGGTCAGGGCCTGGCCAAGGGTTTGCAGATCGTAGGGGCAGAGCGCCTCATCGAGCCCGTCGGCCTCGTCGCCATCGGTATCCGGTTGATAGGTGCCGTGGCCGGAAAAGGTGATGACCAGACTGTCGTCCTTGGCCGCCTTGCCGATCAGGTCGCTCATGCCGGCAATCATTGCGGCCTTGGTCGCCTGGGCGTCGAGCAGTTTGGTGACGGCAAAGCCCCGTTCGTTCAGGGTAGCCGCCCAGTCGTTGGCGTCATTGACGCAGCCCTGCAGGTCCATGTGGGTGCCGGGGTAATTGTTGATACCGATACAAAGTGCTTTTTTGCTCATGATCTGTCTCCTTGATGGCGTAGGTTCGGATACAAAGCGGCGGGTGAATCATCCTGATGATGGGTCGGGGGTTACCAGAGTCGGCGCGTGTCCAGCCAGATCACCTGGCCGGCGCGTCGTTTGACTTCCTTGACCATGTGGGCGGTGCCGCCGGCCGCGTCGCCGTCGTCACCGTTCCACAGGCAGATAAAGGCCAGGTGCTTGGCGCCTTGCGCCAAAGCGCTGTCAAGCAGCCAGCAGTTGCAAAGCTCGAAGGGGTTTGTCGCCCGACTATCGCTGCCGTAGCTGGGCGGCATGACGCGGATGGGGGTGGATAGTTTGTCGCGCAGGGCGAGATAACGTTGCCGCCAGGCTTCGCCATCGGCGCTGGGCAGGATGGAGGCCTCTATGAATTCGGCTTCGGGCAACGGCAGCAGGATTTGCAAACGGATGCCGCGCTCGATGCAGGCTTCGCCGAAGATGATGTCGCCACCGGCGGCGCCTTGGGCAAAGGCGAAATCAGCGGGGCCGGCGCCGAGGGTATCGAGTGCCAAGCCGATACTTGCCGCTGCGATGGGCGCCTTGTCGGCTGGAAAGCGCGCTTTGGGGCGGTCGGGGCGGTCAATCATATGCCCGGAGAACAGAAAAACCTGGGACGGCATCTTAAGTGTGGTTGAGGGGCCGCTTTGTTCCTCCGGCAAACTGGTGATCGCCTCGCGGCTGTCGTAGGTCTGGTTCGTAACCATGACTAGGGATTCCACGGCTGGCGGATGTCATCGCACGGTTCTGATTCTGTCTGTCGCCCCACTGGAATTGCTCCCCGATGACTAAGGAAAATTCATGCCGAAAGAATAACTATAACGAGTGGGAGTGGTTGGAATTAATTTGGTTGCATTTATTTTTCGATTCGAGGCGACCTGCTCTCGCGTTGCCAGGGTTGCGAATCATGGCTGCGATTCGATCCGATGGCGCGCTACTCGGCAGCACGCCCGAAGGCCATCCTGATAAGCGGGGTCCGGCCGAAACGGCTAAATAGTCATTGCCGCTTCAGGTTCGCCCATTGGCAGGGCAAAACGCTCGAAATCGTCAACGGGCAAAGGCCGGCTAAAGAAATAGCCTTGATAGGCATGGCATCCGGCACTCGCCAGAAAATCGCGTTGCGCCGCCGTCTCGACGCCTTCGGCAATTACCCCAAGTCCAAGGCTTTGTGCCAGTGCCACGATGGTCTTGGCAATCGCCGCATCGTTTGGATCGATCAGCACGTCGCGGACAAATGACTGGTCGATCTTCAACTGGTCCAGTGGCAGACGTTTCAGGTAAGAAAGCGAAGAATAGCCGGTACCAAAGTCATCCAGCGAGAAGCCTATGCCCTTCGCTTTCAAGGCGAACATCTTTTCAATGATCTCCTCGACGTCGTTGATTAGCAGGCTTTCCGTCAGCTCCAGTTTCAGTCGTTGCGGATTCGCGCCGGTGCTTTTCAGTACGTCCAATACCTGATTCACGAATTCTGTCTGATGGAACTGTCGGGCGCTGACATTGACTGAAATTGTCAGATGCGCCAACTCGTCATGGGTGGCCCATGCCGCCAATTGGGCGCAGGCGGTTTCCAGAACCCAGCGGCCTAGCGGCAGGATCAAGCCAGTTTCCTCGGCCAGGGGGATGAAGTCGGCGGGGGATACCATGCCGCGTCGTGGGTGCCGCCAGCGGAGCAGGACCTCGGCACCGGTTACGCGGTATTGCCCTGTCACCTGAGCCTGATAGTGCAGCAGGAACTGCTTGTCGACGAGCGCATGCCGCAAGTCACCCTCCAGCGAGGCGCGTTCCTTGACCGCGACTTCCATCGCTGGGTCGAAGAAACGCAGCGTATTGCGTCCGGCCGCCTTGGACTTGTACATGGTCAGGTCAGCCTGCTTCATCAGAATGTCGATCGGAATACTCGTCCCTTTGAACAGGGTGGCGCCGATGCTGGCCGTGTTGTGGTAGGTCAGGTTGGCGATCTGAAACATCTGGTTGAGGGGGGCGAGGATGTGTTCAGCGACGACTTCGGTTCGGTGGGCAGCCTCTTCCTTGTTCGTGCTCAGACTGGCCAGGACCACCACGAACTCGTCGCCGCCCAGACGGGCGACGGTGTCGACATCGCGCACACACGTCCTTAGACGCTGCGCCACTTGTTTGAGCAGGGCGTCGCCAGCATCATGACCCTGCGTGTCGTTGAGGTTCTTGAAGTTGTCCAGGTCGATGAACAACAATGCGCAATAACGATTGCTGCGCTCACTGGTCTTCATCGACTGCTTCAGGCGATCGAGCAGCAGCGTCCGGTTGGGCAGGCCGGTCAGTTGGTCATAGAAGGCCAGCGTCTCGATTTTTTCTTCGGCCTTCTTGCGCTCGGTAATGTCATAGTGCGTGCCAATGTAATTGGTCACCGTGCCATCGCTGCCCATCACCGCCGTGATCGTCAGCCATTTTGGGTAAACCTCGCCGCACTTGCGACGATCCCAAACTTCTCCCTGCCAGCCACCGGTGCGATGGATGCTTTCCCACATCGTGCGATAGAAATCTTCCGAGTGGCGACCGGACTGAAGCAGTTGTGGCGTCTGGCCGACCAGTTCCTCCGCCAGGTAGCCGGTACTCTCGGCAAATGCCTTGTTGACTTTGAGGATGGTGCCGCTGGCATCGGTGACGAATTGGCCCTCCTTAGACTCGAAGGCAGCAGCGGCAATGCGCAGTTGTTCCTCGGTCAGGCGACGCTCGGTGATGTCATTGACCAAGCCGATGAAATAGTTTGCCTCGCCCTCTGCGTCGCGAACTACTGTCACAAACAGGTCGATCCACAACGTCCGCCCATCCCCGGCGATATAACGTTTCGTCATGTGATAGTGGTTGCGCTGGCCGGCGAGGGTTTCCTCGATATAACCGAACTCCGCGCTCAGATCCTCAGGATGGCTGAAATCATTGAGGCTCATGCCTTTCAAGGTTTCGGCGGGGTAGCCCAGGATGGCGCGAAAAGCCTCATTGAAATTGGTCAGCCGACCGCTCGGGTCGCAGGTGGCAATGCCGGTATTGGCATTCTCGAAAATGCTGCGGAACCAGGCTTCGCTGGTCTGCAGGGCGGTCTGGACCTCCTGGCGGGCAGTGATGTCGTGGATGATCGAAAACAGTAGTGCTTGGCCGCCGCTGTTGATTGGCGTCGAATGTACTTCGACGTCGCGAAGCTCCCCCGATGCCAGACGATGACGAAACAGAAAGTAATTGCGCTCATCGTGCAACGCTTTCTGTCTTTCCTCGGCAATGAGTTCCGGTGCCATGGTATTGATGTCACAGGTAAACATGCCGGTCAATTGTCCGGGTGGATAGCCGTAAAAGGCCTCAGCCGTTCGGTTTGCATCGCAAATTTCCCCAGATGAAGGGTTGATGAGCAACATGACCGAGGAGTTTTTTTCGAAAAAGGTACGGAAACGTGTCTCGCTCTCGCTGAGTGCTTCTTCGCGGATTCTTAGCGTATTCAGCAGGTCATTGAAGCCGCCGATCAGTTGCCCGATTTCGTCATGACGGGTAATCCGTAACGGTTGCAATGGCTGATTTGATTCACTCAGGGCCGCCAGGGTTTTCGCTGCAGTCAGCATGGGTGACAACTGGCGTCGTAGCATCCACCAGGTTAGCCCTCCGGCCAGCAGGGTCAGCAGGATGGTCAACAGCAGCATGCGCTGCTGCATGGCATGGATCGGGGCAAAGGCTTCCTCGGTCGGCAAGGCGGCGACAATGAACCAATTTGCCGCAGGAATACGCTTCGCCGAGGCCAATACTTCCACGCCCAGTGGATTGATCGTCACGCCTGTTTCATCGTAACCCTCAACGTGGCGGTCGATCAGGGCGTTGATGCCAGGCGGGGGGAGGGCCTGCATGATGCGTTTCTTGTCCGTGCCGATAATGATGGTTCTGCTCTTGGGCTCTTCCAGCAAATAGTAGCCATCTTTGCCGTAGTGGTTGTCTGTGATCTGCTCGAGAAAATTGGCTTTGTCGAGTTGGGTGACGCCAGCCAGGGCACCGATCACGCTGCCTTGGGCGTCGTGGATGGCTACCGTCATGGCGAAGACCGGGGCTTGCGAATTGGCTCCAATGAGTGGTCGGCTGATTACTGATTTGCCTTGCTTCAGGGTGGCGTCCAGCGTTTCAAGGTCGAGGAAGTCGACGCCAGTCCGGCCTGCTGATACCGGATATTCCGCAATCGCGCTGCCGTCCTGCCGGTAGGCGATAACGCCGCTGTTGAAAAGCCACAGAAGCGCCGGACGCTCGCCAAGAAATGCTTGGAGAGCAGCCTGATCGCTCAGCAGGCCCGGGGTGATTGTTCCTGCAAGGGTGTTCAGTGCGCCCAGACGATCAACCAGCTCCCGGTTGATATTGTCGGCCATGAAGGAAACCGCCGAAAACTGCTGTTCGCCCAACATGCGTTGCATGTCCTGATGCAGTATCCGGGTGGCGAAGAACGCCAGCGACCACATGCCAAACAGGAAAATGACCAGGGAAAAGAGTGTCACTCGGGTTTTAAGCGAGCAGCGTTGAGAAATTTTCGGCTTCATTCAACGTTTACCGTGGGAGATGTCGCTACTCGAAGCGAGTCAAGCGTGAAAAGATATTCAGGTTGGTGGCGCGCCCCATCAGCGTTCGGGCCGGTATCCGCGACCGGCCATTGGTACTTTCCGGGGCGCGATGATCAAACGTTGTATTGCGTCACGGCTTTTCGCATCCGCTCGAGCACGGCGTTGAGATATCCAACCGTCGCGCTGGTCTCGTTGACCACGGCAACGTTCTGCTCGGTCATGCTGGCAACGCGCTCGACACTCTGTGCCAGTTCGGTCATTGCCACTTGCTGTTCGGTCGAGGCGTGGGAAATTTCCCCAACCATTTCCGTTGTCTTGGCCATTTCCAGATTGATCTGCCGCAACGACTCTTCCGTGGCATTGACCAAACTGACCCCATCAGCCACTTGCTGGGCGCCCGAACGCATGCCTTCGACGGCGATTTGGGTTTCGCTCTGGATACTTTTTGTCATCAGGCCGATTTCCTGGGTCGCCTTGCTCGTACGTTCGGCAAGCTTGCGTACTTCGTCGGCCACCACGGCAAAGCCGCGTCCCTGTTCGCCGGCCCGCGCCGCCTCGATGGCGGCATTCAGTGCCAACAGGTTGGTCTGGTCGGCAATTTCCTTGATCACCCCAGTCACACGGCTGATTTCCTCGGAGCGCTGGCCGAGGGATTCCACCTGCTCGGCAGAAAGGCGGACGGTATCGGCGAGTGAACCGATGGCCCGACGGGCATTCTGAGTGACTTGTGCGCCCTGACGCGAAACCTCGCCAGCGTGGGTGGCGGTGTCCATGGTCATTCGGGCATGGGCGGCAACCTCACCGATTGAAACGGTGACCTGTTCGATTGCAGCCGCCGCGGTGGCGGTGGCTTCGCTCTGGGTTTGCGCCGAAGCCTGCGAAGTCTGCATCCCGGTATCGACGTCTTTGGTCGCCGAGGAAACCTGCCTGGCGACATCGGCGATGCCCTGGATGGTCGCCTGGGTAGAAGAGGCGATTTTGTCGGCCTTGCGGGCGATGCTGCCGATAACGTCGCGGCGATCAATGTCGAGACGTTTCCGCAGGTCACCGGAGCGCAACACATCCTCCATCCAGTTTGCGGTCGTGTTCAGGTCGCGGCCGGTAAGTGGAATGTATATCAGTAGATAATAAAGCGTATAAGTGATCGTGATGGCTGCCAGCGGCAGGAGGGCTATATCCGGCAGCGTTGGGCCACCGAAGCGGCGGCTCAATAGCTCGACGGCCGGTAGCAGCGCCGCCAGACCCGCCAGCGTCATTTGCGAACGCAGGGAAAGCAACTGATTGATCCACGTCGGGCGGCGTTTGACGGCTCGGCCGTTCTCAATGCCCAGAGAGGTCTTGCCGGCGCGAATTTGCTTGTAGGCGCTTTCTGCGGCGGCAATCTCATCACGTGTCGGCCGGCTGCGCACCGACTGGTAGCCGATCACCTGACCATTCTCTCGTACCGGCGATGCGTTGGCGACAACCCAGTAGAAGCCGCCATCCTTACGCCGGTTTTTGATGATGCCTCGCCATGGCCGCCCGGCCTTGAGATCGCGCCATAGATCGGCAAAGGCCTCGGTCGGCATATCCGGGTGGCGCACCATGTTGTGTGGCTGACCAATCATTTCTTCACGGGTGAAATTGCTGATCCGGGCAAAGGATTCGTTCGCCTCAATGATCACACCCTTGAGATCGGTGCTGGAGTAGATGAACTCGTCTTCGGGAAGAAGCGTCTCGATGTTGGTAATGGGGAGGTTCGTTTTCATTGATCTTTTTTCTCTGTTTTTGCGCAAATTTCCAAGCGGCTACCCGTCGCCGGGCCAGTGCCATAAAGCGAGTCGATGGTCAAACGACGGAGCGTCTCTTGTCCGAAACTGGTGCAGCAAATTTCGGGAAGTATCTTCCGCCTGCTCGATAGCGTACATAATTAGTTTTTTATTTTCGAGATAATTTTGTATTAATTAAAACAAAATTAATAAAAATATGCTCGCAATAAGGGGCAGCATATGCATACTGCACGCGAGCTCTGCCAGAACCATTTACCCACCGCCTTGGCGGCAGAAAAGCGGGAATGCCTGGAAGAAAAACTGGAACTGATTGCGCTGGAAATAGGCCTGTCGCTCATGAGCCCGGCAACCAGATCGAGTCTGCCTATTTCCCGCCAACAGCGATCGTTCCCTTCTTTATCAGCTGGAAGACGGCTTGTTGGCCGAAACTGCTGTGCTCGGCAATGAAGGAGTCGTCGGCATCGCGCTTTTCATGGGTGGCGAATCAACGCTAAGCCGCGCCGTCGTGCAAAGTCCGGCCACGCCAACCGGTTAAAAGATCAGGTTCTGAAGACTGAGTTCAGTCTTGGGGAGCGCTGTACCAGGTCATGATGCGCTATACCCAGGCGCTCTTGTCTGAGATGGCACAGACACTTGTTTGTGTTCTGCGGTCAACCGGAAAAATCGCCTGAAACAGAAACCCTGCCTCGGTGCACTGCGAAGGTTCGCGCTTCGTTGCGGATGCGGTAGCTAGCGGTGAGGTGGCTGTAGTTTGAGCTGACACGCTGGTCAGGTGCAAGCTGCGCCCAGCGCATCAGGTTGGTAGCAGAAAATTGCCCGGTGTGCAGTTGAATTGTTTCTTGAAGGCGGCGATAAATGCTGAGAGCGAGTCATAGCCGCAGGCCAGGGCCACCTCTGTGACGCTGTCGCCGCGCTCCAGTGCCGGCAAGGCGCCGAGCAGGCGCATGCGCTGACGCCAGTGGCGGAAGCTCAGGCCGGTTTCCCTGAGAAATAATCGGCTCAGCGTTTTCTCCGAGACACCGGCCTGACGGGCCCACTCGGCCAGATGATGTTTCTCTTCGGGGTGCTCGCGCAGGCTGCGGCACAGTTTTTGAAGTAGTGGACTGCCCGGCAAGGGCAGCATCAGTTCGACCTCCTGAGCATCGCCTATCATTTCCAGCAGAAGGCTTGCGAAACGCCCATCGCGGCCCTGCTCGGCATACTCGACAGGTAGTTGGCTGAAGTGCCGAATCATTTCGCGCAACAGCGGACTGATTACGATGACACGGCAACAATCGCTCGCCCAGCCGGGAATGTCGGGCTGAATGTAAAGGCTGCGGATGCAGGTTGCTGGCCCGCAACTGACCCGATGCACGATGCCGGCGGGTATCCAGATGGCGCGCTGCGGCGGTGCGACAAAGCGGCCGGCATCCGTATGCACCTCGATGACGCCGTCGGCCGCATAGGCCAGTTGCCCCCAGCGATGGCTGTGGCGATAGCGCAGCGCCTGGTTGGGCAGCGTTTCGACTTGGCCATAAAGCGGCCGGGGCAGCTTTTTCAGGGTGGCCAATTTTTTCTCTGGCAAGACCTCGGCTGTCCGTTTGGCGACACTCGGTGTCATTTTGGCGTTAGCAGGCATTTTGCCGTGATGCTAACTTGATCGCCATCGAGAGCACAAGATGCAACGGATCGCGTGTCGTGAGCCGTCAGGCGTGATCGGCGCGGCGGTGCATCGCTAAATAGTGAAAGGATCTCAGATGTGCCAATCCAGCCAGGAGTGCATTGTGTACGTGGTGGACGGCAATGCTGATAGCCGTGGTTCACTGGTTTGCCAGCTTGAGGCGCATGGCATGACGGTGGCCGAATTCGAGTGCGCCGAAGATTTCATCGAAAACTATGACGAGTTTCGGGCCGGTTGCCTGATCCTGGAGTTGAATCTTCCCCACATGAACGGACTGGTTTTGCAGGGTTTTCTGAATCAACGGCAAATTCCGCTTCCTCTGATATTCATCACTTCATCCGGAGACGTTGCCAGTGCCGTCACAGCCATTCAAAACGGTGCGGTCGATTTTCTTCGGAAGGGTCCGGATATTTCTCCGCTTCTCAATGTGATAAATCGGGTCATCAGGACTATCCGGATTGGCTGGCCTGGCGGTCAGCGGCGCCATCCCTATGCGCCGACAAATTACACTTCGGACAACGGCTGCGTCCTTTTAACGAAGCCAGCCGCTCAATCTCGCCGCACTTGAGAGATTTTCGAATCATGCTGAATGATCCTTTTACCATTTTCGTCCTGCTTGGCTCAGCCTTCATTGCCGGTGCATTGAATGCCGTGGCCGGCGGTGGCAGTTTCCTGACCCTGCCGGCCCTGGTTTTCACCGGCATGCCAACCGTTGCCGCAAATGCCACAGGCACTGTTGCGTTATTGCCCGGATATGTTTCCGGCGTCTTCGGTTTTCGTGAAGACCTGGAAGCGCCGCCGGGTTTATCGATGCGCACGCTGAGCATCCTTAGCATGTTCGGTGGCGCAATCGGCGCCACCTTGTTGCTGGTGACCGAAGATCGCACCTTCAACAAAATTGTGCCCTGGCTGTTACTGGTTGCGACAATGCTCTTTGCCGTTGGCCCGATGTTGCTGCGCAAAGCCCGCGGCAGCCAGGCCAGCCATGCCTCACCAGCGAAGTCGGCAGCAGGAATGCTGGCCGTTTCGATCTACGGTGGTTACTTCAACGGCGGCTTGGGCATACTTCTGCTCGCCTTGTTCGGCCTGCTTGGTCAGACGCGGTTGAATGCCATGAATGGCATCAAAAATCTGGTTTCGGCCTTGCTGACTGCGATTGCGGTGGCGATCTATGCCTGGGGCGGTGTGGTGTCCTGGCCGCATGCGTTGGTGATGATGATTGCTGCTACTGCGGGCGGTTATCTGGGAGCGCGTATCGCCCGGCAGATACCGGCCCCCATTTTGCGCACCGGCATCGTTGCGACGGGTTTGATCATGACCATTTTGTTTTTTGCCCGGGCGTGATCAAGATGGGGTGAAGGGCCTATGCCAATTAGTACAGGAGAGCCATGTCGAGCGGCTCTCCTTGCGGGCTGCGGTCAACCGGAAAAATTGGCTTACTTCACAATCTGGTTCAACTCACCCTTGGCATAACGTTCGGCCATTTTGTCGAGCCCAATGACCTTGATTTTGCTGGCCTGACCGGCGCAACCGAAGGCTTCGAAGCGGGCCAGACAGATTTTCTTGGCGGCTTCGCGGGCCGGCTTGAGGTAATCGCGCGGGTCGAACTTGCTCGGGTTCTCGGCCATGTAGCGGCGGACTGCGCCGGTCATTGCCAGGCGGATATCGGTGTCGATATTGATCTTGCGGACGCCGTGCTTGATCCCCTTGACGATTTCCTCGACCGGCACGCCGTAGGTTTCCTTCATGTCGCCGCCAAATTCGCGGATTTCGGCGAGCAGTTCCTGCGGCACGCTGGACGAACCGTGCATGACCAGATGGGTGTTCGGGATGCGGGCGTGGATTTCGGCGATACGGTCGATGGCGAGGATGTCGCCGGTCGGCTTCTTGGTGAATTTGTAGGCGCCGTGGCTGGTGCCGATGGCGATGGCCAGCGCGTCGCAGTTGGTCTGCTTGACGAAGTCGGCCGCCTGGTCCGGGTCGGTCAGCAACTGTTCGCGGGTCATGGTGCCTTCGGCGCCGTGGCCGTCTTCCTTGTCG
Organism: uncultured Dechloromonas sp.; assembly: GCA_964459735.1. Classification (GTDB taxonomy): domain Bacteria; phylum Pseudomonadota; class Gammaproteobacteria; order Burkholderiales; family Rhodocyclaceae; genus Azonexus. The sequence goes on from CAYWNX010000052.1 coordinate 11,072, forward strand.
CCCATCATGGTTTCGAGCGAGCCGAGGACGCCGAGTTCGGCTTCAACCGAAACGCCGATGGCGTGGGCAAACTTGACCACTTCCTTGGAAACGCCAACGTTGTAGTAGTAGGTGGCGGTGGTCTTGCCGTCGGCTTCGAGCGAGCCGTCCATCATCACCGAGGTGAAGCCGGAGCGGATGGCGCCCATGCAGACGGCCGGGCTCTGGCCGTGGTCCTGGTGCATGACGATGGGCAGATGCGGGTAGGCTTCGAGGGCGGCGAGGATCTGGTGGCGGAGGAAAGGCTCGCCGGCATATTTGCGGGCACCGGCCGAGGCCTGCAT
>CAYWNX010000053.1:0-11131 GCA_964459735.1 uncultured Dechloromonas sp.
TCGCCGTCATTGCCATTATTGACAGTAACACCACCACCGGTCAGCGTCGATGCTGCCTTACCTTCTTGCGGGTCCAGAGACGCCACATTGCTGTTACCGATGTGTGAAGAATAAGCCAGGGTTGCAGACAGACCGCCGAGGAAGGTCGGGGAGATGTAGGCGATTGCGTTGTTGGCGCGGTCAACCTGAGCCGTCATCTGGGTGAAGTTACCGATGTGGCCGCCGGCAAATGCGTCGTACTTGTTGTAGATGCCGTAGCGAACGCCGTCAAGACGGCCACCAACGACCGTACCGAAGTTGCCGGTCAGGCCAACGTAGGCGTTACGGGTGCTGTTCAGACCGGTGCTTTCGTCCATACCGAGGCCAAATTCAGCCTGGAAAATAGCCTTCAGGCCATTGCCCAGATCTTCTGCACCCTTGAAACCGATGCGGCTGCCAGCGCCGATACCGGAGGCGAATTCACCACGGTTATCAACATCAAGCGATGCGCCATCTTGGTCGCCACGATACATGTAGCCGTAATCCATACGACCGTAGATGGTGACATTGGACTGCGCGAAGGCAGCGGAAGAGGCCAGACCGGCCAGGGCCAGGGCGATAATTTTCTTTTGCATCTGAAAATCTCCTTAGTGGTTGGTTTTTAATCCGAACTTACGAACTGATTAAGCCTTACCTCTCGGATTGAGAAGTTGAACTGGATTGTCGCAAAGAGCGGTTAGCGCTAGCAACGGATGTTTGCTATTCGAAGTGGTTTCTGCAAGCCGATGTTGTTTTAGCGCAACACGCTTATCTGGCTCCGCCAATACCGCGATTGCCTTACACGCATGGAACGATTGCAGGAAATATTTTTGTTGCGCGCCGCGACTCTCCCCAGAGTTTCGTCACCACGCCAAAAATGATCGTTGAAGTGCTCTCGCCCAGCACCGAGAAAATTGACCGCCGGGAAAAATGGCTGGCCTATCGCCAACTGGATAGTTTGCAGGAATCCATGCTAGTGGATCAGGAGCGGCAGTGGGGTGAAGTATTTCGGCGCAATGAGACAAGCTGGATGCAGGAAATTGCCACGGTGGGCGAGGTGGGGATCCAGAGCGGTACGGAGCATGGATTCCCGCCTACGCGGGAATGACAGTTTTCTCAGGCAAACAGCCGGGACAACTCTTCACCCGGTTCGGCGGCCCGCATGAAGGCTTCGCCAACGAGGAATGCGTTCACTTTGTTCCGGCGCATCAAGGCAACGTCTTGCGGCGTGACGATGCCGCTCTCGGTAACGACGACACGGTCGGCGGGAATGCGCTCAAGCAGGCCGAGCGTGGTGTCGAGAGTGACTTCAAAGGTGCGCAGGTTGCGGTTGTTGATGCCAAGTAGCGGGGTTTTGAGTTGCAGCGCGGCATCAAGTTCTTCGCCGTTATGGACTTCGACAAGGACGGCCATGCCATAGCCATGGGCCAGGGCTTCAAGTTCCTGCATTTGCGGAAGGCTCAAGGCAGCGGCAATCAGCAGGATGCAGTCGGCACCCATGGCGCGGGCTTCGACGACCTGATAGCGGTCGACCATGAAGTCCTTGCGCAAGATCGGCAGCGCACAGGCGGCGCGGGCGGCTTGCAGGTATTCCGGCGCGCCCTGGAAATATTGTCGGTCAGTCAGCACCGAAAGACAGGCGGCACCGTGTTTTTCGTAACTTTGGGCGATTTCGGCCGGGTGAAAATCGGGGCGAATGACGCCTTTCGAGGGACTGGCCTTTTTGATTTCGGCGATTATTGCGGGTTGACCGCAGGATAGTTTGTGGCGAATCGCACCGACGAAGTTGCGCGGGGCAGGCTGGGCGGCGGCTTCGGCTTCAAGCGCGGCGAGCGGTTTGACGGCCAGGGCGGCAGCGATTTCTTCGCGTTTGGTGGCGATGATTTTATTGAGGATGTCGCTCATGTTTGGTAGTGGTAGCGGCACTGGGCGACAAGGATGCAGCCATCCTCGACGGCATAGACGAGACGATGCTGTTCATCTATGCGGCGGGACCAGAAGCCTGAAAGGTTATGTCGCAAAGGCTCGGGCTTACCGAGGCCTTCGAAGGGAGTACGCTGAATATCCTTCAGCAGGATGTGGATCCGCTTGATCACCGCCTTGTCTGCCTGTTGCCAGAAAAGGTAGTCATCCCAAGCACGATCCGAGAACTTAATCGGCATCGATCGCCAGTTCCCTGACCTTACCGAGGCCTGAACGCAATTGCTCAACCGATTCGATCAAGCGCTGTGCATTGGCCGGGCTACGAAGCAGGTAGGCGGTTTCTTCCAGGGCGTTATAGTCGTCCAGAGACATCATGACGACCGGCTTGCCTTGCTGACGGGTAATCAGTAGCGGGGCGCGGTCGTCATTCACCCGATCCATGATGTCGGCAAAATGCTGTCGGGTATAACTGTAAGTCATGGCATCCATGGCAAGCTCCTTTTGTACAAATAATCGTACAATAATTCCTTGCCGTCAAGGATAGTTTATGCGAATTGACGGGTGGCAGCGACGAACTGCTCGACCTTGGCGCGAGCTGCACCGGAAGCAATCATTTCGAAGGCTTGCTCCACGCCGTCGGCCAGTGTTTCGGCCAGGCCACTAACGTAGATGCTGGCGCCGGCGTTGAGGGCGACGATGTCACGGGCCGCACCGACCTTGTTTTCCAGCGCGCCGAGCAGCATGTCTTTTGACTCTTCGACGTTGGCAACTTGCAACACTTTCGAGTCGTGCACCGGCAAGTTGAACTGTTCCGGGTGAATTTCGTACTCGCTGACGCGGCCATCCTTCAATTCGCCAACCAGCGTCTGGCCGGAGATGGAGATTTCATCCAGACCCTCGCGACCAAAAACAGTCAGCGCCCGCGTGCTGCCCAGGCGTTGCAGGACACGCACCTGAATGCCGACGAGATCGGGATGAAAAACGCCCATTACTTGCTGCGGGGCGTTGGCCGGGTTGGTCAGCGGGCCGAGGATATTGAAGATGGTGCGCACGCCCAGTTCGCGGCGGACCGGCGCGGCGTGTTTCATGGCGCTGTGATGATTGGGTGCGAACATGAAGCCGAGGCCGGTTGCGACAATGGATTGGGCGACCTGCGCCGGATTGAGGTTGATGTTGGCGCCGAGCGCTTCGAGCACATCGGCACTGCCCGACTGGCTGGAGACGGAGCGCCCCCCGTGCTTGGCGATCTGCGCGCCGGCAGCAGCGGCGACGAACATGGCAGCGGTGGAGATATTGAAGGTATGGGCACCGTCGCCGCCGGTGCCGCAGGTATCAACCAGGCGACTGGTGTCGGCGATCTCGACCTTGGTCGACAATTCGCGCATCACCGTCGCAGCGGCGGCAATTTCGCCGATGGTTTCTTTCTTGACGCGCAGGCCGGTGATGATGGCGGCGATCATCACCGGCGTCACTTCGCCGCCCATGATCTGCTGCATCAGGGAAACCATTTCGTCGTGGAAAATTTCGCGGTGTTCAATCACGCGCTGAAGGGCGGCTTGCGGGGTCATTTCTTGAATTCGTCCAGGAAGTTTTTGAGCAGGTCGTGACCACGTTCGGTCAGGATGGATTCGGGGTGAAACTGGACGCCTTCGACGGCCAGCGTCTTGTGGCGGACGCCCATAATTTCTCCGTCATCGGTCCAGGCGGTGATATCGAGGCAATCGGGCAGGCTCTCACGCTCGATTGCCAGCGAGTGGTAGCGGGTGCAGGTCAGCGGATTGGGCAGGTCTTTGAAAACACCGACATTTTTGTGGTGGACCGCAGAAACCTTGCCGTGCATCAGTTTCTTGGCGTGCACGACCTTGCCGCCGAAAGCCTCGCCGATCGACTGGTGGCCGAGGCAAACGCCGAGCAGCGGAATCTTGCCGGAAAACTCGCGGATGGCGGCCAGCGAAATGCCCGCCTGGGCCGGGGCGCAGGGGCCGGGGGAAATCACCAGATAGTCGGGATTCAGCCGCGCCACTTCGGCGACGGTGATGGCGTCGTTGCGGTAAACCTGAACATCCTGACCCAATTCGCCGAAATACTGGACGAGGTTGTAGGTGAAGCTGTCGTAATTGTCGATCATCAGCAGCATGCTGTTGATTCCTTGCCTGTTTCGTAAGCCTTAAATTCTACCTTAATCCCCATTTTTCAGCCGGGAACGCCCGTTCGATTCCGCCGGACAGCCTTTGCATCATCGCTCCGTTCAGCGACGAGAAAGTTCGACATCACTCAACTGGCCACGCTTGGATTGCCGCAGGTACGGCATTGATGCCCCTTCCGAGCGACGGAAAACCGAGACAGAGATAGCCCAATGAATCGGCTTTCCGTCAACGCATTGTCGTCACGAAAAAAACTCCTCGCAAAATCATGAAGATAGAAAACTCCGGCAACCTTAATCGGCTGGCACAAGACATGCGATATAGCGTTTGGAACCGACTGCCGGTTTCTTAAATTTACAACATCAAGGAGACTCCATGAATCAGATCCTCGCCCGCTGCACGCTAATCACTGCCGCCTGCCTCGCAGCCTTTCCGGCTTTTGCCGACAAACCCAACGTCGTCATCCTGGCCACCGGCGGCACCATCGCCGGCGCTGGTGCCGATGCATCCAAGAGCGCCACCTACCAGGCGGCCAAGGTACCGGTGGACAAGCTGATTGCCGGTATCCCGACTTTGAGCGAGGTCGCCAACGTCCGCGGCGAGCAGGTCTTTCAGATCGCCTCCGAGAGTTTCACCAACGAACATCTGCTCACCCTCGCCAAGCGGGTTTCGGCATTGGCCAAGCAGGCCGACGTCGATGGGATTGTCGTCACCCACGGCACCGATACGCTGGAGGAAACGGCTTACTTCCTCAACATGGTGGTCCATACCGGCAAGCCCATCGTGGTCGTTGGCTCGATGCGGCCAGGCACCGCGATGTCGGCCGATGGCACGCTCAACCTGTTCAATGCGGTCAGCGTCGCCGCCAGCCAGAATGCCAACGGCAAGGGCGTGCTCGTCGCCATGAACGACGAAATCAACAGCGGCCGCGACGTCGCCAAGACGATCAACATCAAGACCGAAGCCTTCAAGAGCATCTGGGGACCGCTCGGCATGGTGGTCGAAGGCAAGAACTACTGGTTTCGCCTGCCGGCCAAGCGCCACACTACCAACTCCGAGTTCGATATCGACCAGATCGACAGCCTGCCCCGCGTTGATATCGCCTATGCCCACGGCAACGGGACCGCCACCGCCTATCGCTCTTTCGCCGATCAGGGCGCCAAGGCGATCATCCACGCCGGCACCGGCAACGGCTCGGTGGCGGCGCCGCTAGTTCCCGTGCTGCGTGAATTGCGCGACAAGGGCGTGCAGATCATCCGTTCCTCCCATGTCAATGCCGGCGGCTTCGTCGTGCGCAATGCCGAACAGCCAGACGACAAATACGACTGGGCGGTCGCCCATGACCTGAATCCCCAAAAGGCCCGCATCCTGGCCATGGTGGCGCTGACCAAGACCAGCGACAGCAAGGAAATCCAGCGCATTTTCTGGGAATACTGAGCTCAGGCAGCTGCATAAGGCCTGAATCCCGCCATTCCCGCCACGCGGGAAGGCGCTGACCAGGCTTCACCCAACACATTGGATCAAGACCGGCCATCGGCCGGCTTGACGCCCCCATTCGCCCAAGGACACAGAAACGCCGCACCCGCAGTGCAGGCGATGGGGTTGTTCGTTTTTTTTAGGGATAGTCATCATGAATAAAGTCGTTCTCGCCCTGGCCTCGGCCGGTCTGTTCACTGCTGCAACCCCGGGCATTTCCCAGGCCGGCGAACTGGAGGAGATGCGGGCCGCACTACAAAAGCTGCAGGCACAACTCGAACCGATGCAGGCCCGGATCACCCAGCTTGAGGCACAAAAAGACGAGCCCAAGGCGCCCCCGGCAGCAGCCTCGGCCGTTCCGGTACGATCCGCTTCGGCCTTCGGTGGGAACCCGAACGTCACCCTCTACGGCAAACTTGACGTCTTCGCCGAGTACAACAGCGGTGGCGGCAAGGGGGATCGCGTCGCGCTTGAGTCCGGCGGCCTCAACGGCAGCCGGCTCGGCTTCAAGGGCGGTGCCGACATTACCGAAGGCGTACGTGGCGTCTTCCAACTCGAGGCCGGCTATTTCGCCAATAATGGCTCGCTGGCCCAAGGCGGACGGATTTTCGGGCGGCAGGCCTACGCCGGCATTGAAGGCAAATACGGACGCCTGACGGCGGGTCGCCAGTACTCGCCGCTCTACAACACGGTCATTAGTTTTGACCCGTACGAGCAAGGCTATGGTTCGCCAACGACCGACGGCAACGTCAGCACCGGCAGCACGCGCTTCGACAGCTCGATCGTCTATGCCAGCCCGAAGATTAACGGCTTGAGCGCCAGTGCCATGTTGGCCTTGGGAGGCGGAACCGGCAACACGACCAAAAATGCCGCGGCCCTTGCGGTCAACTATGAAAACGGCCCATTCGGCGCATCCGTCGCCTACCAGAACGACGACCATGTCAGCGCCTCAACCTCGGTTATCGAGAACGCCTTCGTCGGCGCCAGCTATCAGTTAAAGAACACCAAACTGATGGCCGGCTTTGGCCGCGTCGACACCGAGCCCGATGTCGGCAACAGCAAGACCCGGGACGAATGGATGATCGGCAGCCAGTCGGCACTGACCGCCACCGGTCAACTACTGCTTGCCTACGGCGAGGGTCGAACGCGGGATGCAGCGCCAAGCGACAAGAGCTGCGTCGCCACCATCGGCTGGGTCGAGAGCATCAGCGCCCAATCGCGGATTTACGGGATCATCTCGCACCACTGGAACGATGCCGGCTCCGCCCTGGTCCCGATGGGCACCAGTTCGGCCAACAATTATGTGATCAATCCAGGTGATTCCCCGACCGGCCTGGCGCTGGGCTATCAGTATTCATTCTGAGCCAAATCGGTAATGAGCTGACCTCGACGCAAACTGCGGCCGTCCGAAAACCCAAACGGTCGCAGCGGGCAAAACCTCAAGCATCGGTCGATACCGGACGGGGGACCAACAATTACCATTTGAGCCAAGCAGATTTCTGAGCCAGCGGCTGGCTTCGCATCAGGCCCGAGGCATCCGCCTCGTTCAGATCAGACCGTATTTCTTCAGCTTGTCGTGCAGCGTCGTGCGAGCAATTTTCAGCACTTCGCTGGTCCGTGCCACATTGCCGCTTTGGCGGGCGAATTCGTCGGCAATCATTACCCGCTCGTAGTTTTCGACTGCTTCGGTCAGCGATTGCGAGGTATTACAGACACTAGGCATCGCGGCGTCGCGGCCGATGCCGAGGGCGTGGCAGTCGGCGGCGTTGCGCAGTTCGCGGATGTTGCCGGGCCAGTCGAGGGCCATCAGGCGGCGCAGGTGTTCCGAAGTCAGCACCGGCGGCGGGCGGTTGTAGCGTTTGGCGGCCTGAAGCAGGAATTCATCGTAGAGGGCCGGGATGTCTTCGCGGCGTTCGCGCAGCGCGGGGAGTTCGATGCGGACGACGTTGAGGCGGTAATAGAGATCGGCGCGGAATTTGCCCTGATCGGAGAGCGCCTTCAGGTCTTCCTTGCTGGCGGCGACGACCCGGCAGGAAACGGGAATCAGCTGGTTGGAGCCGAGGCGTTCGATGACGCGTTCCTGCAGCACGCGCAGCAGTTTGATCTGCATGGCCATCGGCATCGACTCGACTTCATCGAGAAAGAGCGTGCCGCCGCTGGCGTATTCGACCTTGCCGATGCGGCGCTTCTGGGCGCCGGTGAAGGCGCCGGACTCGTGGCCGAAGAGTTCGCTGTCGAGCAGGTTGTCGGCCATGCCACCGCAATTAAGGGCGACGTAGTTTTCCTGGCGGGCGCCGGAAAGGTCGTGCAGGCAGCGGGCGACCATTTCCTTGCCGGTGCCGGTTTCGCCGAAAATCAGCACGTCGACCGCGGCATTTGCCACATCGAGAATCAGTTGCCGGACCTTGGCCATTTGCGGTGAGCGGCCGATCAGGCGGGCTTCGAGGTCGTCGCGATGATCGAGACGGCGGCGCAGGGCTTCGACCTCGAGCACCAATTCCCGTTTTTCCAGGGCGCGGCGAACAACCTCGACCAGGTCGCCGGTCGAAAACGGCTTCTGCATGAAATCGTAGGCACCGCTGCGCATCGCTTCGACGGCCAGCGTCACATCGCCATGGCCGGTGATGATGATGACCGGCAGATTGGGGTCGAGCTGATTGACCCAGCGCAGCAGCGCCATGCCGTCCATACCGGGCAGGCGCATATCGGTGACGACGATGCCGGGGAAATCGGCCTTCAACCGGCGTTGTGCCTCTTCGGCGGTGGCGACGGCGGCGACCGGGATGCCGGCCAGTTGCATGGCCTGCTCGCAGCCGAGGCGGACATGGGGATCATCCTCGATCAGCAGGACGGAAAGCTGGGGTTTCATGGCGAGGCCTTAGCGCTGGCGGAAATGGAAGTTGCGGGGAGTGGCGGCAGCAGCACGACAAAACGCGCCCCGCCGCCGGGGGCAGGGCCGGCCAGCAGGTCGCCGCCGAAATCGCGCAGGATGTCGCGCGAAATGGTCAGCCCGAGCCCGAGGCCTTCGCCCGGCTGCTTGGTGCTGAAAAAAGGCTCGAACAGATGCTCCAGCGCTTCTTCGGTAAAGCCGATGCCGCTGTCAGCGATGGCCAGCGCGACCTGCCCGGACGAGGCGCGCTCGACGGAAAAACTGAGGCGGCGCACCGGCTCGTCGGCCATGGCGTCGATGGCGTTGCCGATCAGATTGACCAGCACCTGCTGCAGGCGATTCTGGTCGCACCAGGCGATCCATGAATTTGCCTCGATTTTCCGGTCGACCGCAACATTCTGTTTGCGCAGCCGCTGATCGAACAAAAACAACGCGCTATCGACGGCCTGCGCCACATCGACCGCCGCCGACACGGCCGGCGATTTGCGGGCGAAGGTTTTCAGCGGCTTGATGATCCCGCCCATCTGCTCGGAGAGCTGGCCGACGATGCCAAGGTTCTTTTCGGCCGTCGCCAGATCGCCGCGATGCATGAATTCGATGGCGTTGGCCGACAGCGTGCGGATAGCGCCGAGCGGCTGGCTGAGTTCGTGCGTAATGCCGGTTGCCATCTGCCCGAGCACCGCCAGCTTGGCGGCCTGGACCAGTTCGTCCTGGGCGGCACGCAGGGTTTGTTCGGCCCGATGGCGTTCGCTGACTTCGCTTTGCAGGCGGGTCACCGCTTCGGAAAGATCGACAGTGCGTTCGGCGACGTTGCGCTCCAGTGCCTGGTTGGCTTTTTCCAGCATGCGTCGCGCCTCGTCTCGGCCGCGCGCCAGACGGCGGCGCTGGTTCTGGTAGAGCAGCCAGAGCAATAAACAGCCGATGGCGGCCGAGGCGAGTGCGGCATGGGTTGAAGCCTGCACCGTCAAATGACGCAGGTCGGAGAAGACGATGATGCGCCAGGCGGTACCGGGCAAATGGCGGCTCAGGGCGAGATAGGTTTTGCTTGCCTGCAGCGGGCTTTGCTCGCCACGCAAATGCCTGGGCAGCCGAACCACGGTGCCGTCATCGGCCGGATCGACAGCAATCTCCAGCACGGTGCCGCCCAGGGGCTGGCCGGCGAACTGCTCGCGACTGATTTTGTCCAGCGCTTCCCGGCTCTGTGCCTGCAGCGTCGCGTAACGCCACTCCGGTGGCGAGGCGAGCAAAACAATGCCATTGCTATCGACAATCAACGCTGGCGCCTCCTGCGCCAGCCAGCGTCGCTCGATTTCGCGGATGCTGGATTTGACCACCGCGACGCCGATCACCCGCCATTCCTGCTGTTCGTCGCGAATCGGCAAGGCAAAGTAATAGCCCGGCTCGTTGCGCACAGTGTCCACCGCATAGTGGCGCGCCGGCGTGCCGCTGACCGCACTGTGAAAGAATGGCATATAGGAGAGGTTCGAGCTCAGCATGTTCTCGGAAAAAATCCAGTCGCTGGAGGCCATCACCCGTCCATCCAGATCGAGCACGAAGATGGCCGGGCCACCCAGATGGTCGTTGAGTTTTTCCAGAAAGCGGTTGGCTGCTGGCTGCAGGGTGTCCTGCTCTTCCTCCGGGGCGCGCAGCAAGGAGAGAATAGTTGGATTCAGCTCGACTGCGCTGGGAATCGAGGCATGCCGGGTGACCTCGCTATCAATGGCCGAGGCGAGAATATCCAGCTGGTGACTGGCATCCGTACGCATTTGCTGCAGGCCGTAGCGTTCCGAGCTGCGATAGGCAAACAGGCCGACGGCGAGAAAAACCAGCAGGACAGCCAGAATCGCCAGGACACGATGGGGTCGGGGCAGAACAACCGGGATGGTTGGCGCGTTATCGGGCATGGCTAGTGTGGCGGCTTAGGTGGCAGCTCAAGCGCTCCATTGTAACTGGCGAAAAATGGCCTGTTTTGCCGGTTGACCGTGGGGTCGGCTGTTGCTTTTATGGATGCAGCAGCAGGGCAATCGCAGGGCGCCCTTCCCAACCTCCACCGTGAAGGAGAAGGCTCCCGGGAATGACGGCAAGTATCAATGCTGGAGAATTTTCGCCAGGAAGTGCTTTGCCCTTTCCGAGCGCGGATTGGCGAAGAAGCTCTCCTTCGGGTCATCCTCGACGATGCGGCCGTTATCCATGAAGATCACCCGATGGGCGACGCGTTTGGCAAAGCCCATTTCATGCGTCACGCACATCATGGTCATGCCTTCCTTCGCCAGCTCGGTCATCACGTCGAGCACCTCATTGACCATCTCCGGGTCGAGCGCCGAGGTCGGCTCGTCGAACAGCATGCAGATCGGGTCCATCGCCAAAGCGCGGGCAATCGCCACGCGCTGCTGCTGGCCACCGGAAAGCTGGCCGGGAAACTTGTTCGCATGCGCCTTGAGGCCGACACGGTCGAGCAGCCTGAGGCCCTTGTCCATCGCCTCCTCCTGGCTGCGACCGAGCACCTTGACCTGGGCAATCGCCAGGTTCTGGGTAATGCTCATGTGCGGGAACAGTTCGAAGTTCTGGAAAACCATGCCGACCCGGGCGCGCAGCTTGGAGAGGTTGGTCTTCGGGTCGCCGACCGAGGTGCCGTCGACGGTGATCTCGCCGGCCTGGAACGGCTCCAGGCCATTGACGC
>CAYWNX010000054.1:0-8037 GCA_964459735.1 uncultured Dechloromonas sp.
GCATTCTCGCCCTTGCGCTATTCGGCTACGCCCAGCACCAGGGCTGGAACATGTTTGATAACGTGGCGAATCCGGGCTCGGGCAGGTCGGGCGGTGGCAGCCGGATTTATCACAAGTAAGGCTACTGGCTGATTCAGCCGGTCCCCGTTCTAGTCGCCGCCACCACCACAGCCGCCGCCGTCGCCACCTCCGTCCCCACCACCGCTATCCGAGCTGTCTGAGCCCGAACTTCCCGAATCACCCGAACAGCCGCTGCTGCAACCGATATGGCTGGCGCAGAAGCCGCTGCCCACGGCGCCTTGTACGGCGGCCAGACAATCAAGCTGATAGATGAAGCCGCCGGCTATCGCCAGCGACGCATCCAGCGCAAACAGTCGGGGCAGGCGTTCCGGCTTTTTCGGGTCGATTTTCTCGATGGCGCAAGCCAGCCGCCAGGCGCGGCGAATACCGTCGCTGGCCTGGGTCGGCGAACTCATCGCTGCTGCCGGCGTGTGGTGCAGAAAGCGGCCGAAACCGTGGCGGCAGAATTTGTCGTACTGGCGGGTGAACAGGATGAACTCGTGCCAAGCATCATCGACTACCTGCGAAGGCATCGACACCATCCGCCGGCGGGCAATGCGGCAGATCTGAAAATAGTCGCGCAGGCCGACGAAAACTTCGCCGCGCTGCTCGGCAGTCAACTCCGGCCGGCGCTCGGCCAGCCGCTGGTCGAGCCATTTCTGGTAGGGAAAGTTGTCGATGAACGCCGCCCGCCGCTGCCGGCTCCAGTTGCGCCAGAACAGGATGGCGATCGCAGCGAGGGCGGTGATGACGACGAGTTTGAGCATGAAATCAGCCGTTGATGTCGAAGCAGAGGTATTTCACTTCGAGATAATCCTCGATGCCGTATTTCGACCCCTCGCGGCCAATGCCCGACTGCTTGATGCCGCCAAAGGGCGCCACCTCGTTTGAAATCAGCCCGGTATTGATCCCCACCATGCCGTATTCCAGCGCTTCGCCGACCCGCCAGCTACGGCCAATGTCGCGCGTGAAGAAATAGGCGGCGAGGCCGAATTCGGTGTCGTTGGCCAGCGCAATCGCCTCGGCTTCGGTTTCAAAGCGGAAGAGCGGCGCCACCGGGCCGAAGCTTTCCTCGCGGGCAACCTTCATCTCGGTGGTGACATCTGCCAGCACGGTCGGCTGAAAGAAATTGCCGCCGAGGGCATGGCGAGCGCCGCCGCACAGTACGCGAGCGCCCTTGCCAACGGCATCGGCGACATGCGATTCGACCTTGGCCAGACCGGCCGCATTGATCAGCGGGCCAAGCACGACGCCGGCCTCGGTGCCGGCGCCCACCTTCATGCCGGCGGTGCGTTCGGCAAGACGGGCGGCGAATACTTCGTAAATGCCCGACTGGACCAGAAAGCGGTTGGCGCAAACGCAGGTCTGGCCGGTGTTGCGGTATTTTGCGATCAAAGCGCCGTCGACCGCAGCATTTACATCGGCGTCGTTGAAAACGATGAATGGCGCATTGCCGCCGAGTTCCAGCGACACCTTTTTCACCGTCGGCGCGCATTGTGCCATCAGCAAACGACCCACGGCAGTCGAGCCGGTGAACGAGAGCTTACGGACGATGGGATTGGCCGTCAGCTCGCCGCCAATCTCAGCCGGGTTGCCGGTGACGACATTAAATACGCCGGCCGGAAAGCCCGCCTGGTCGGCCAGCACCGCCAGCGCCAGGGCGGTCAGCGGCGTCTGCTCGGCCGGCTTGACCACCACCGGGCAACCGGCCGCCAGCGCCGGAGCCACCTTGCGGGTGATCATCGCGAGCGGGAAATTCCACGGCGTGATCGCGGCACAAACACCAATCGGCTGCTTAATGACCAGCAAACGCTTGTCGGATGCCGGGCTGGGAATGCTCTCGCCGTAGGTGCGCTTGCCCTCTTCGGCAAACCACTCGATGAACGAGGCGCCGTAAATCACTTCACCCCTCGCCTCGGTCAGCGGCTTGCCACATTCGGCCGTGACCAGTTGCGCCAGATCGTCGGCATTGTCGATGATCAATTTGAACCAGGCATCGAGCATTTGCGCCCGGCGCTTGGCAGTCAAGGCGCGCCAGGCCGGCCAGACGGCCTCTGCCGCTTCGATGGCACGCCTGGTTTCGGCGGCGCCGCAGCGCGGCACCTCGGCCAGGGGCAGGCCGGTCGCCGGGTTCACCACCGTCAAAGTGGCCTGGTTGTCGGCAGCTACCCAATTTCCGGCAATAAAGTTGGTTGACCGTAGCAATTGCGGGTTTTGTAAGTTCATGGCCTTGAAAAATCCTGTAAAAACGGTAACTTGTAATTTGTCCCGAAGAAAGTGCCTTAACTCGATGCGTATTCCCGCACTATTCCCCGTATCGCTGATCGTCCTGCTGTTGGCGGCTTGCAGCGGCCCGGCGCCACGCCCGGCGACGTCAACAGGCACTATATCGCAAGCCCCTCTGGCCGTCAGCGAGCAGGGCAACGAGGTAGCACTCTATGCGCTGGGCCTGATCGACACCGGCTACCGCTTTGGCGGCAAGAACCCCGAAGCCGGGCTCGATTGCAGCGGCATGGTCAGCTACATCTACGGCCAGGCCGCCGGCCTGAAAGTGCTCGGCAGCGCCGCCGACATCGCCCGCAATGGCCGTCCCGTCGAACGAAGCCTGCTGCGCCCGGGCGACCTGGTCTTTTTCAATACCCTCAAGCGCTCGTTTTCCCATGTCGGTATCTATCTCGGCGACGAACGCTTCATTCACGCCCCATCCAGCAATGGCCGGGTCCGCATCGACCGCCTGAACGACCGTTACTACGCGCAGCGCTTCGAGGCGGCGCGTACCTTTTTCGACTGAGCGGGTTTAGCTGCAACCGCGCTACAGGCCCGGCAAGAACACGCCGGCCTTAACGGCATGGACTCAAGCGCTGGCTAAAGGTAGAATCCTGCCTCCCGAGATTGTTTATCGGGATGTTCCTGCCGGCAGCTCTTGAATCGGCAAGAAAATGGAAATTGCATTCAGTCCCTAAAGGGATGGCTGCATGAGATGTATCGTTGGACCGCCGCGCCCGTAGCTCAGCTGGATAGAGTGCTACCCTCCGAAGGTAGAAGTCGCACGTTCGAATCGTGTCGGGCGCACCAAATAAAAACGAAAAAAGGCACTTCTTTTGAAGTGTCTTTTTTCGTTTCAGGGCAATCGATTGCAAGCTTGGCGAATTTCGTCTCTTTAGCTTGGCGAGAAAAGCTGCTTCTTTCCTTATATACCTGCTTCCGCTGCCCTTTCCCGGGCGGCTTCCCGCACCAGCCAGGTGCGCAGGGCGAGTACTGTTGGGCGCTCGGCTTTTGCGCCGCTGGTCGTGACGTAATAGGAATAACGGGAAGGAATCGAATGTAGAAAGGGGATCACCAGGCGACCTTCGGCAATGTCTGCGCTGACCAGGGGGCGTGCCGCCAGAGCAACGCCGTGGCCGGCCATGGCCGCCGCCACGGCGAGCGCCGCATCTTCGAAATAGGAGCCGCGCATCTGATCCTCGATATCGGCAACGCCGGCCAGGTTGAGCCACTGTGCCCATCCCGGGCGGTCGTCGAGATCGGGCAGCGTGGCGTCGTGGATCAGGGTGTGCCAGAGCAGGTCCCGAGGTTCCCGGAGCGGATGTTCGCCGGTGAGGAGGGCCGGATTGCAGACGGTGACGTAGGCGGGCGAGAACAGCCGGTCGACCGTGCTGCCGGGATAGTGGCCATGCCCGAAGCGGATCATCAGGTCGTGCTTCGGCACGGTGGCGGAATTGCCCTCTGCCGCGGCGATTTTGTCGGGGCTGTCGATGGTTGCCACGCTGCTTGAGAGCCGGAGGTCGATGTCGGGGTGGGCTCGGGAAAAACTCCCGAGGCGGGGAACCAGCCAACGGGCAGCGAAGGACGGTGGCGCGCAAACGGTGACGATGCCTCCGGTTTCCTTGCGTCGGGTAGCCTCGATCGCTGCGGCCAGGCTGGCGAAACCCTCCTGCACCGGGGGCAGCATGGCGGCGCCTTCGGTGGTGAGTTCCAGAGCCCGCGTCAGGCGGCGAAACAGGCGCAGGTCGAGGAATTCCTCCAGCAGCTTGATTTGATGGCTCACCGCTGTCGGCGTCACGGCCAGTTCGTCAGCAGCCTTCTTGAAGCTCAGGAGCCGTGCGGCAGCTTCGAATGCGCGCAGCGAATTCAAGGGAGGCAGGCGATGGGTCATGGATGAGCTTTTTTAATGCGTTGGGTTAAAAATGATCGTTTGTTGCGGTGCGCCAGCTTCGTTATCGTGGCACCACTGACTCAGCGGGCGGCTTGATCGAAGCAGACTGGCTTGGGTTTTCGAGTTTGATTTTGCGCCACATCTTCTGATGGCTTCAATAGGAGTTAGCAATCATGAATAAGTCAATTTTCTGCCTCGCCGCGCTCATCCTCGCAGCTCCTGCTTTTTCTGACGAGCCCCGGATCCACACGACCCGTGACAGCGGCGGTTACGAGGCCACACTTCGTCAATCCGGCGTTCCGCTCTCCGGCGGTATGGCCTGGACTGGCCACAGCCAGCTTCCAGGCGTTGCCGCGACGACCCAGCAAGCCGCTATCAAGGTGGCGCCTAGCCATGTATTGGTTGCCAAGGTCGCCAAGGTTAGCACGGGCGGTTAATTGGTTTCTCTACCGATGTCGCCTTCGCCAGCGGTAGTCCGAGTTTTCCCGGCCGAGAGTTCCGAGGGGTGTCTATTGCCAGCATGCCAGAAAGGCTGAATGCTCTCGATCCAGTGCCGGGATTCCTCTTCTCTGGCGCACCAAACAAAGAAGCCACCTCGGGTGGCTTCTTTGTTTTTCATCGGGAGAGCTTGGGAAGCGTACATCCTGACTGGTTCCCGACAAATCATTCTCAGGCTTTGATTTTTTGCCCGCTGCTTAAGACCTTGGCTCGCCCCGTTCGTTAACCGTCACGCTCGGTCACGGTCGGGTCGTCATCTGTATGCGATGTTCCTGACCGCGGAAGTTGTAGGTGACATCCCAGTAGTCGGGGCGCACCGCGACGGGGGCGGTGTCACAGCGCTGCACGTCGCAGGTTTGTCCTGGCATGTCGCTGCCGCGGCCGATGTTGGCGCCCGCGGCAGCTCCGGCGACTGCACCGCCTGCTGTGGCGAGATCCTTGCCGCGTCCACCTCCGACCTGATGGCCGAGTATGCCGCCAATGAGGGCGCCGGCAATGGCTCCCGGAATGTTGGCCGAACTGGATTGTGGAGCGATCTGCTCCTGCTCGACCCAGCCGCGCTTTTTGGGTGTGCCGAGTGCGGCGCGGACCGAGGTGACGGCTGCCTCGAATGCGCGCTCGTTGTTACGGTGATGATTGTCGTAGACCGGGGCGGGCGGCGGCGCGTAACGGTCATTGTCGATTCGTGCGTCGATCAGGACTTCACGCACCGACTAAACGCGATTGTTCAGGCCCATCGCGGCCAGCGACGGCTAGTGGCCCGGACGCAGGACCATGCAG
The DNA here is from genome assembly GCA_964459735.1 of uncultured Dechloromonas sp. Taxonomy (GTDB): domain Bacteria; phylum Pseudomonadota; class Gammaproteobacteria; order Burkholderiales; family Rhodocyclaceae; genus Azonexus. The sequence continues at coordinate 5,495 of CAYWNX010000054.1, forward strand.
CGCCCGCGGAGCCTGCGGTCTTCGCATACCTCCCAGCGTTCGCTGGTGACGATGACCGACGAGGCGCGGTTGTTGAAGCCGAAACGCTCGAAGTTGCCGCACCGGCTTTCCGAGGAGAACGAGTGCCCGGCCAATCCATCGCGCTCGTAGACCGTAACGTCGGCGTCGGCATGGCTGGCGATGGCGATACATGCCACGCCGAGGATATTTCTTAGTCTGGAATTCATCGATCTCTCCTGTTGAAGGCTTGACCCGCGCTGGCCCTTGACGAGCATTGGCATATTCAAGGGCCGGCGGGGCGAAGCCATTTCACCCGACAGTTGTTGAAAGTTGCTGGCAAACTGCGGGTTGTGTGGCGAAGGATATCGACCCCCTGTCGCTCCGACGGTGCGCCACCACACAGAGTCACAAGGGCTGGCTGAACATCTGCGGTCCAGCGTTGTCTCTAGTTGAGATCTCCCGGAGTTCATCGATGCAAACGGAAAAGCCCCCTTCGCTGCTCTACCGTTATTTCTTCTTCGGCTGGCTGTTTCGCGACGTGGTGCGTGGCAACCTGTTTGAGCGGACAGCGGCGTGGCGGCACAATCAGGCGCAATCCCACTGGTTGCCGACCTATCTGAAACGCTGGACGGTGCTCAGCTTTCTATTTTTTGCAGCCGGTGGTTTGTGCTCGCTGCTCTTTGAAGGGCACTGGATCGGCGTTTCTTTCTACGTTCTGTTTTCTGTCGCGATCCCGGTCTGTTCTGTCATCGTTGTCGCCTGGCTGGGTTTGCGCTTGATGCCTCGCCCGTGAGCGCCAGGCGCCGGTGCCGACGACCGGTTTTCTCTTGATTCATGAAAGGCTGATAACGATGGCTGACACCTCAACACGTTGGGCTTCAATGCTGGCCTGGTTCGCCTTTGGCGCTGCCGTTGCCGCAAGCATCGTTGCCCTGCTCGCCGGGCCGGGCTATCGATTTGCCTGGTGGTCGCTGGGGCCTGCCATGCAGGCCATGTTCTGGTCGGCAATTGCGGCGATGGGGGCGGTCGCCATTGGTTTGATCGCGACGGTTTTCGCTTTTCAGACCAAGGCGCGCGGATCGATGCGTCTCGCGTTGCTTGGCTTGGTCATTGGCCTGGCCGTTGCGTTGCCGCCATTGACGCTTTACCTGAAAGCCAAAAGCCTGCCCCGCATTCACGACATCAGCACGGATACCGACAATCCGCCGGCCTTTGTCGCCGTTCTTCCCCTGCGCCAGGGCGCGAGCAATTCAACGGAGTACACGGTGGAGAATGCCGCGGCACAAAAAAGCGGCTATCCGGAGATTGCTCCCAGGGTTCTGAAAAGTGCACCTGATGCAGCATTTGCCCAAGCCGAAGCGGCGGCAAAGCTGATGGATTGGGAAATCGTCGCGGTGTCGCCGGCGGACTATCGGATTGAAGCGACGGCTACGTCGCTGTTGTTCGGCTTCAAGGACGACATTGTCATTCGCGTGATGCCGCATGCCGAAGGCAGCCGCATCGATGTTCGTTCGCTATCCCGGGTCGGGATAAGCGACCTTGGCGTCAACGCCAGGCGGATTCAGGAATTCATGCAGCGGTTGGAGGCGAAATAAGCGAGGTGAAAGCGCCACTACGTTATCAAGGCCGATTCACTACTGATCTTGTTCGCGAATGATCGGCCAAGAACGGGCGCCGGCAAGCTGCCCGTTCCATTTTCGAGCCTGACTCAGCCCTCAGCCGTCTGCAGCTTCATACCCCGCCAGCGTCACGCCGGCATGGGTCAGCACCTCGCGTAGCGCCTTGATATCCGTTTTGCTGCAGGTGCTGCTGTTGTGCGGGTGGTGCAGGAAGCCTTCGACCTTGTTCAGGGTGATCTTGAAGCGGGCGCCGTGCGCCGGTTCGATTTCGGCGCCGAGGTGGTGGAGCAGCGATTCGACTTCGCGCCAGTGGATGTTGGCGCTCAGCGGGTCCTGGAAAATGCTGCGCATCAGGTTTGCGTGCTTGTGGCTCATGGCAAGGCTCCCAGCAAGTTGGTCACCAACATTTTATGCTTCTGGCCAGTGACCGTCAGGCAAAAATAAGTTTTAGCAGCGCCAGGGAGAGCAAGGTGTAGCCGGCCGCCACCAGGTCGTCGGCCATCACGCCGAAGCCGTTCTTGACGTGCATGTCGAAGTAACGCGCGGGCTGCGGTTTGGTGATGTCGAAGTAGCGGAAGATGACGAAAGCGGCGGCTTGCCAAAGGAGGGTGTCGGGGGTCAGCAGCAAGACCAGCCAGAAGGGAACGATTTCGTCCCAGACGATGCTGCCGTGGTCGGGGTCGCCGATGGCTTTGCCGGTGATGTCGATGACCCAGATGCCGAGCAGGTAAGCTGCGGTCAACGCCAATAAAAGGCCAAAATCCGTAAAGTAGGGGCGAAAGAGCGGGAAGCTGAGCCAGGCGAACAGGGTGCCGAAGGTGCCGGGGGCCCATGGCGCGAGGCCGCTGCCGCAGCCGAGGGCGAGAAAATGCGCCGGGCTGGCGAACAGGAATTTGAGGCTGGGGCGTTTTGTCTTTTCAGCCA
>CAYWNX010000054.1:8137-11127 GCA_964459735.1 uncultured Dechloromonas sp.
CTTTTCAGCCAAAGTGGTCGAAGCCTTTGTGGTCGAATTCGATCGGCTGGCCATCGGGGTCGAAGACAGTGACCTGAGCGGCCGGGCCTTCGGCCGGATTGGCAACGATTTCGCCGACGCACCACAGTGGTAATTCAAGATCGGCGGCGATGCGGCCGATGGCGATGTGCTGGTCGTAGGGGGCGGTGAAGCAGAGTTCGTAATCGTCGCCGCCAGCCAGCTGGCAGTCGAGCGCCACCCGGCGCAGATCGGCGTTGTAGCTTTCGCCGCTTCCCGCCAAATCCCGCAGGTGGGGCAGTTTGACCAGTTGCAGGGCGGCGGCGCAGCCGGAGCGTTCGGTAATGTGGCCGAGGTCGGCGAGCAGGCCGTCGGAAATATCGATGGCGGCGCTGGCGATACCGTTCAGGGCCAGGCCGAGGGCAACACGCGGCCGAGGTTTTTCTAGGGCGGCGATGCACAGGCGTTGCCAGGCGCCGGGTAGTTCGATTTTGCCTTGCAGTTGGGCCAGGCCGAGGCTGGCCAGGCCGGGGCGGCCGGAAACCCAGATCTGGTCGCCGACTTTGGCGCCGTCGCGGCGCAGCGCCTGGCCGGGTTCGACTTCACCGATGGCGGTGATGCACAGGTTGAGCGGGCCTTTGGTGGTGTCGCCGCCGACGAGATCGACGCCGTATTCGGCGGCGCAGGCGAAAAAGCCTTCGGCAAATTGGGCGATCCACGGCTCGTCGGCTGCCGGCAGCGCGCCGGCCAGGGTGACCCAGCGCGGTTTGGCACCCATCGCGGCAAGGTCGGAAAGATTGACCGCCAGCGCCTTCCAGCCGAGATTCTTCGGATCGGTGTCGGGCAAAAAATGTGTCCCGGCGACCAGCATGTCGGTAGTGATGGCGAGTTGCTTGCCCGGCGTCGGCTGCAGCAGGGCGCAGTCGTCACCGGGACCGAGCACGGCCGAGGGGGTCGGCCGGGCGAAGTATTTGTCGATCAGTGCAAACTCGCCGGCCATCGTTTCAGCGGGCCTGTTTCTTGGCGGCGAATTCGTCCGGGCGAACCAGTGCGGCGACCTTGTCGAGCACGCCATTGACGTACTTGTGGCCGTCAGTGCCGCCAAATGACTTGGTCAGCTCGATGGCTTCGTTGATGATGACGCGGTAGGGCGTTTCCGGGTGATTGCTCAGCTCGAAGGTGCCCAGCATCAGGATGCAGGCTTCGACCGGCGACAGTTCGCTGAACTCGCGGTCAATATGGGTGCGGATCTGGGCCGCCAGCTTTTCCTGCTGGCCGATGACGCCGCGCAGGGTGCCGACGAAGAATTCGCGGTCAGCCTTGGCAAAGCCTTCCAGCTCAGGGATCTGGGCTTCGATGGCGGCTGCATCGGCACCGCCGACGCGCCACTGGTAGAGGCCCTGCAGGATGAATTCGCGGGAGCGGCGGCGGGCCGATTTGGGCGGCGCCTTGGGCTCTTCCGGAAGATTGCGGTCGCTGGCGAAAGTGGTCATTGGTCTAGTGCTTTCTGGAGGTTGGCCATCTCGACGGCGGCCTGGGCGCAGTCGCTGCCCTTGGGTTGCATGCGGACTTCGGCCTGTTCGTCGGTTTCGCAGGTCAGGACGCCATTGGCGATCGGAATGCCGGTGTCCAGTTGCACTTCCATGATGGCGCGGCAGGCGTCGTTGGAGACGACTTCGAAATGGTAGGTATCGCCGCGGATGACGGCGCCAAGGGCGACCAGCGCGTTGTATTTGCCGCTTGTCGCCATGCTTTGCAGGACGAGCGGGATTTCCAGGGCGCCGGGGACGTTGGCGATGACCATGTCGGCATCGGCGACGCCGAGACGCTTCAGTTCATTGACGCAGGCGGAAAGCAGACCTTCGCAGACGGGCAGGTTGAAGCGGCTCATCACGATGCCGATTCTGAGGCCGGCGCCGTTCAGGCTGTTGTCGTATTCGTAGATATTGTCAAAGCGCGACATGGCTTAAAGCTCCGCGGAAGAGGTGACGAAACCGGTGACTTCGAGGCCGAAGCCGGTCATGGAGGGCATCTTGCGCGGGCTGGAGAGCAGGCGCATCTTGGAAACGCCGACGTCGCGCAGGATTTGGGCGCCGATGCCGTAGGTGCGCGGATCCCACTTGCTCTGGACCCGGGGTTTGTCGCCGGTCAGGCGGGACAACAGGGCTTCGCCGTCTTCCGGGCGGTGCATCAGGACGATGACGCCGTGGCCCTTTTTCGCCAGTGCAGCCTGCGCTTCGTCGATCGAGAAGGATTGCGGCTTGCTGCCGGGGTCGAGGAAGTCGAGCACCGACAGCGGCTCATGGACGCGAACCAGGGTTTCTTCGCCGGCCGGGATCTGGCCCTTGACCAGCGCCAGATGCGTCGCGCCACTGGCGCGGTCGACATAGGCGTGCAGGGAAAAATCACCGTGGGCGGTGGCGATGGTCTTGCTGGTGACGCGCTCGACCAGGGTTTCGGAAGCGGCGCGGTAGTGGATGAGGTCGGCAATGGTGCCGATCTTCAGGCCGTGTTCCTTGGCGAACTCGATCAGTTCCGGCAGGCGGGCCATCGTGCCGTCGTCGTTCATGATTTCGCAGATGACGGAGGAGGGTTCCAGACCGGCCATGCCGGCCAAGTCGCAACCGGCTTCGGTGTGGCCGGCGCGAACCAGCACGCCACCCTCGCGGGCGGTGATCGGAAAGACGTGGCCGGGCTGGACGATGTCGTCGGCGGTCGAGCTTTTGGCGACGGCGACCTGGATGGTGCGCGCCCGGTCGGCGGCGGAGATGCCGGTGGTGACGCCTTCAGCGGCTTCAATCGAAACGGTGAAGGCGGTGCCGTACTGGGCCTTGTTGCTGGGTGCCATCTGGACCAGGCCGAGTTTTTTGCAGCGCGCTTCGGTCAGGGTCAGGCAGATCAGGCCGCGGCCGAATTTGGCCATGAAATTGATCGCTTCGGCGCTGACGTGTTCGGCGGCCATGACGAGGTCGCCCTCGTTCTCGCGGTCTTCT
>CAYWNX010000055.1:0-10997 GCA_964459735.1 uncultured Dechloromonas sp.
GCTGGCGGCGATGGAGAAGGTCACGATCAAGGGCATGGCCCACATCACCGGCGGTGGTCTGCTCGAAAACGTGCCGCGCGTGCTGCCGGAAAACACCGTTGCCGAGCTGGAAAAAGCCGCCTGGCCGCGTCCAAAGCTGTTCGACTGGATGCAGGCCGAAGGCAATGTCGCCGAAAACGAAATGCACCGCGTCTTCAACTGCGGTATCGGCCTGGTTATTGTGGTTGCAGCAGCGGATGCCGATGCGGCGATGGCCGAGTTGAAGGCGACTGGCGAAGCGGTTTATCGCATCGGCAAAATTCGCGCCCGTCAGGGTGATGAAGCGCAGACTATTGTGGTCTGAAGTTAAAAGCCGGGTCGCCGCGCTGGCGTGCGGCTTGGGCTTGCTGAGTGCCTCGTTGACCGTTTGGGCCGTGGGGCCGACGCAAATGCCGCCGGGCAAACCGGCGGTGAACAAAAAAGCCTTGGCGGTCAAGACGCCGGCCAGGGTGAAACGGCCGAATCCTCGACTTTTGGTGCCGCTGGGCAGTGAAGTCGGTCCGGCCGATATCCTTGGCGCAGATACGCCCGGCCTGCATGGTCAGGCCAGTTTCTACGGTAGAGGCTTTACCGGCCGCAAGACCGCGAACGGCGATCGGTTTGATGTCAAATTATTTACCGGCGCCAGCAATCATTTCCCCCTCGGTAGCAAGGTGGCGGTGCGCCGGCTGGACAACGACCGCTGCGCCATCGTCAAGGTCAATGACCGCATGCACACCAAGCATCGGCGGCGGGTGATCGATGTCTCGCTCGGGGTGGCGGAATATCTCGATATGGTTCGCTTCGGCGTGGTGCTGGTCCGGGTGGCAGCGATCAAGGCCGGGATGGATGAGGCTGGACTGGCTGATTGCCAGGCGGCCTTTGAACCGGAAAATGAATGTGCTTCCTGCGGTCAACCGCCAAAATTCCCCGATTTTGGGGATGCGTTTTCTCGCCAGGACTGACCGACAGTCAGCTTTTTGCTTGAATTATTATCAGCCATTCCGGTCATTTCGTTACAATTCAATGTCTCTACTGACTTTCAAGTCAGATCTCAGCCTTGGTCCAAAAAATGAAGAAGAACACCCGATTCGGCGTTGTTGCCCTGGCGATTGCCGGGATTGTCGCGCTTGGTTTTTACGCCTACTCGGCCAACCGGGCGCCGGCGAATGCGCCGGGCGGCGTGTCAGCTTCTCCCGTCAAGCCGGGCGCTGCGGGCGGCACGCCGGGGGGTATGGCGATAGCGGTTGAGGTCGCCAAGGTCAAGGCCAGCGATTTTTCCGATGAGGCTTCGGCGGTCGGTAACCTGAAATCCGGTGAATCCGTGGTGTTGCGCCCGGAAACACCTGGCCGGGTGGCGACGATCAATTTTCGGGATGGCACGATAGTCAGCAAGGGCACCGTGCTGGTCGAGCTGGATGCGGCGATTCAGGCAGCCGAGTTGCAGCAGGCGAGGGCCAATCTGGCGCTGGCGAGGAGCAACCACCAGCGCAATCAGGAGTTGCTGCTCAAGAAATTCCTCAGCCAGCAGGCGCTCGATAACTCGGCTGCGGCGCTCAAGGTACAGGAGGCGACGGTGCAACTGGCTGAGGCCAAGCTGGCCAAAATGCAAATCAAGGCGCCGTTCAATGGCATGGTCGGCTTGCGTAACGTCAGTGTTGGTGATTACGTCAAGGAAGGTCAGGACCTGATCAATATTGAAGACATTGGCACGCTGCGGGTCGATTTCAAACTGCCAGAAAGCTATCTCGGCCGGGTCAGCAAGGGGCAGACCGTTGAAGTAACCAGCGATGCCTTGCCGGGCCAGCACTTCACGGCAGTGCTGGATGCCGTCGATCCCATGGTCGACCAGGGCGGCCGGGCGATTTCCAGCCGGGCCCGGCTGGATAACGTGGCCGGCAAATTGCGGCCGGGTCTGTTCGTCCGGGTCCGCCTGCTTTTCGGCGAGCGGCAGAATGTCTTGATGGCGCCCGAGCAGGCCATTGTGCCGGGGGCGCAGCCAGCAGTGTTCAAGGTAACTGATGGCAAGGCGACGCTGGTCAAGGTCCGGCTCGGCGTGCGCCGGGCGGCGCAGGTCGAGGTGCTCGAAGGGTTGCTTGAGGGGGATGTGATTGTCACGGCGGGTCAGTTGAAGCTGCGTGATGGCGTCGCAGTGCGGCCGATTGGCGAAGGGGCTGCGGTGACGGCACCGGTAACCCAGGCCGCTACCCCAAGCGTAGCGGCGGCAGCAAAATGAAAGTATCCGAGATTTGCATCAAGCGGCCGGTTTTTGCCACCGTCCTGTCGCTGGTGATCATGCTGCTCGGTATCGTTTCCTACGATCGATTGCCGGTGCGTGAGTACCCGAAAATCGACGAGCCGGTGGTGACGGTGGATACGACCTATCGCGGCGCCTCGGCCGACATCATCGAATCGCAGGTGACCAAGCCGCTGGAGGATTCGCTGGCCGGGATCGAAGGCGTCGAGGTGATTACCTCGATTTCGCGGGCCGAAAATAGCCAGATTTCCGTCCGCTTCAAGCTTGAGCGACCGCCCGATTCGGCCGCGGCCGATGTCCGTGACCGGGTTTCACGTGTCCGCAACAAGCTGCCGACCGAGGTTGATGAGCCGGTGATTGCCAAGGTCGAAGCCGACGCCAACCCGATCATCTGGGTGGCGTTTTCCTCCGACCAGCATTCGGCGCTGGAGGTGACCGATGTCGCCAGCCGCATCGTCAAGCCCAAACTGCAGACCTTGCCGGGGGCGGCCGATGTGCGGATCTTCGGCGACCGCAAGTTTGCGATGCGGGTCTGGCTCGACCGCCAGCGTCTTGCTGCTTACCAGCTGGCGCCGGCCGATGTCGAAGACGCCTTGCGCAAACAGAATGTCGAAGTGCCGGCCGGGCGCATTGAAAGCCGCGAGCGCGAGTTTTCGGTGGTGGCCAATACCGATCTGAAAACACCGGCTGAATTCGGCGCGGTCATCGTCAAGACGGTGAATGGCTATCCGGTGCGGATCAGCGATCTCGGCCGGGTCGAAATCGGCCCGGCTTCCGAGCGAACTTCCGTGCGTTTCAAGGGCCGCTCGGCGGTGGCGCTGGGCGTGATCAAACAGGCGACGGCCAACCCGCTGGAACTTTCGCAGGCACTACGCAAGGAACTGCCGGCACTGATTGCCAATTTGCCGGAAGGGATGCGAGCCGATATTTCCTACGATTCATCGATATTTATCGACCGTTCGATCAAGTCCGTCTTCAAGACGATTGGCGAAGCCATCCTGCTCGTGCTGGCAATCATTTTCTTCTTCCTGCGCAATGTGCGGGCGACGCTGATCCCGCTGGTGACCATTCCCGTGTCGCTGATCGGCGCCTTCGTCATCATGTTCGCGCTCGGATTCACGATCAATACTTTGACTTTGCTGGCGCTGGTGCTGGCGATTGGTCTGGTCGTCGATGACGCCATCGTCGTGCTCGAAAATATTTACCGTCATATCGAAAACGGCATGCCGCGGCTGCAGGCGGCGCTGCTGGGCTCAAAGGAAATCGGCTTCGCGGTGGTGGCGATGACCTTGACCCTGGCTGCGGTGTACGCCCCGGTCGCCTTCATGACCGGCCGCACCGGCAAGCTGTTTGTCGAATTTGCGCTGACCCTGGCCGGCGCCGTGCTGGTTTCCGGCTTCGTCGCCCTGACCTTGTCGCCGATGATGTGCTCGGCGCTACTCAAGCACGAAGACAAGCATGGCAAGGCTTTCATGCTGATCGAAGGCTTTCTCAATTGGTTGAATATCGGCTACAAACGGGTGTTGACCGCATCCCTCAACCGGCGCTGGATCGTGCTGGTTGGTTTTGTGCTGGTCGCCGCCTCCTGCGTATTCTTGTTGAAAGCCTTGAAATCCGAACTGGCGCCGGTCGAAGATCGCGGCATCATTCTCGGCGTCTTTTCCGGCCCGGATGGCGCGACGCTGGATTACACCGAAAAATACGCTCGCCAGATCGAGCAGATCTACAGCGAGACCAAGGATATCGAACGCTACTTCGTGGTCTCCGGCAATCCGACCGTCAGTCAGGGCATTTCCTTCATCGGTTTGACCGACTGGAGTGAGCGGAACCGTCGTTCAGTCGACATGGCCAAGGAGTTGTTCCCGAAATTCATGGCCATTCCCGGCGTGCTGGCTTTTCCGGTCACGCCGCCCTCGCTCGGCCAGAGCCCGCGCGAACGGCCGATCAATTTCGTCATCGTGACCTCGGCCTCGTATGAGGCGCTGCAAGCGGTGACCAGCCGCTTTCTCGCCGAGCTGGCGAAGAATCCGGGCCTGACCAATGTCGATACCGACCTCAAACTGAACAAGCCGGAACTGTCGGTGGTGGTCAGGCGCGATCAGGCGGCCGATATGGGCGTGCCGGTCGAAACCATCGGCCGGACGCTGGAAACCCTGCTCGGCGGCCGTCAGGTCACCCGTTTCAAGCGCGATGGCGAGCAATACGATGTAATTGTCCAGGTAGCGAACGTCGACCGCAGCAATCCTGATGACATTCGCGATATTTACGCTCGCGGCCGCGATGGCAGCATGATTTCGCTCGATAACCTGGTCAGCGTCGCCGAAAGCATTGCGCCGCGCGAACTTAACCACTTCGGCCAGCGCCGCGCCGTCACCATTACCGCCAATCTGGCCCCCAACTACACCATGGGCGAGGCGCTGAGTTATATGGACGGGGTGGCGACGCAACTGCTTGAGCCAGGTTATGCGGTCGATTACAACGGCCAGTCGCGCGAATTCCGCCAGTCGTCGTCCTCTCTGGCGATGACTTTCGGGCTGGCGCTGGCCTTCATCTATCTGGTGCTGGCGGCGCAATTCGAGAGCTACCGCGATCCTTTCATCATCATGCTCACCGTACCGCTGTCGATTGCCGGGGCGCTGCTGGCGCTGTGGCTGGCTGGCGGCACGCTGAACGTCTATAGCCAGATCGGTCTGGTCACCCTGGTTGGACTGATCACCAAGCACGGCATCCTGATTGTCGAATTCGCCAATCAGTTGCAGGAAACGGGCATCGAATTGAAGGCAGCGGTGATCGAAGCGGCAACCTTGCGCTTGCGGCCTATCCTGATGACCACCGGAGCGACGGTTTTCGGCGCGCTGCCGCTGGCGCTGGCGACCGGCGCCGGGGCGGAGTCACGGCAGCAGATCGGCTGGGTCATTGTGGGTGGTTTGCTGCTCGGCACCTTCTTCACGCTGTTTGTCGTGCCGACCGTCTATTCGCTGCTGGCGACCCGGGTTGAGGTTTTGCCGGAAGGCCTTGCCGCGAGCGAACCGGCTCTATAACATCCCGCCCTTTTGTGGGTTTGTCGATGCGCGTCCTGCTTGTCTATTCGAACCAGAGCCGCGAGCTCGTTCCCGCACCGCCGGTCGGCCTGAGCTATGTCGCTTCGGCGACCGAGGCGGCCGGGCATCAGGTCAAACTGCTCGATCTGGCCTTTGCCGACGATCTGCCTGGCAAAATTGCCCAGGCGATTGAAGCCTTTGCCCCGGAAGTGGTCGGCCTGTCGATCCGCAATATAGACAACGTTATTCACCAGCGCTTCGACTCGCCGCTCCAGCTGTTGCAGGCCCAGATCGCCGTGATTCGCGAAAAAGCCCGCAGTAGCGACGGCCAACCGGTGCCGCTGGTGCTCGGTGGTCCGGCAATTTCGATCCTGGCAGAAAAGGTATTGCCGCTTTTTGGCGCCGATTACGCCATTGTCGGCGAAGGGGAAGCGGTCTTTCCGGCCCTGCTGGCGGCGCTGGCCAAAGGCGTCTCGCCGGCCCGTCTGCCCGGCCTCTGCTATTGGCAGGACGGCGTGGCAAAACGCAATCCCTCCACCCTGTTGCCGGGTTTTGTCGATTCCGGCATGCAGCAGTGGATCGACTGGGCGCCCTATCAGCATGCCGGCGGCACCTGGCCGATTCAGACCAAGCGCGGTTGCCCGATGCATTGCGTCTATTGCGCCTATCCGCTGGTCGAGGGGCGGCGTTTTCGCCAGCGCGAACCGAAAGAAGTGGTCGATGAAATCGAGCAGGTGCTGCGTCAGCATCGTACGCGCACCTTCGAGTTTGTCGATTCGACTTTCAATTTGCCCGCCTCGCACAGCATCGCGATCTGCGAAGAAATCATTCACCGCGGCGTCAGGGCGCAGTTCACGGCGATGGGGGTCAATCCGCTGGATGTCCCGCCCGAGTTGTTTCCCCTGATGAAGCGCGCCGGCTTCAACTCGGTGATGATCACGCCGGAGGCCGCCAACGACAGCATGCTGAAAAATCTCGGCAAGGGTTTCAGTATGCGGCAGGTGAATCTGTGCCTTGAACGGGTCGCTGCCGCCGGTCTGAAAAGCATGTGGTTCTTCATGCTCGGCGGACCGGGCGAGACGATGGCGACCTGCGAGGAGAGCATTCGCTTTGCCGAAACCCGTCTGACCGGGAAAAATTTCATTACGGTATTTTTCACCGGCGTTCGCATCCTGCCCGGTACTGTGCTGGCACGGAAGGTCATCGAGGACGGTTATTTTTCTGCCGATACCGACTTTTCGGCCGGAGTCTTCTATTTCTCGCCGGAAATCAACGAGCAGCAGGTGCTTGACCGGATTCACCAGGCGGTGATCCGCAACCCTTCCATCGTTCAGGCTGCCGAGGGCGGTGCGTCGTTCGCCCAGGGCATGATGTACCGCATGCTGAATCGCTGCCGCGTCGCCCCGCCTTACTGGCGCTATCTGCCGCAGATGCTGGCCTTCCCGCCCCTGCGCTATTTGCGCGGCAAGTACCCCTCGGTGGTTGCCGGCAATAGCCAGATGGTGCTCTGCGAAACCTGAAAATCCGGCTGGCTATGCCGGCTGGTTCGACGCCAGAAAGTTGTCGACTCGCCCGGCAATCGCAGCCGCCAGATCGTTGCGCAGGCAGTCGAAATTCTCGGCCTCGAAAGAATTGGTCAGCCAGGTGATCTGGCGTTTGGCCAGTTGGCGGGTGGCAAAAATACCCCGGTCGCGCAGTTCCTTCTGCGGAATCAAACCTTCCTGTGCTTCCCAGGTCTGGCGATAGCCGACACAGCGCATGGACGGCAGGTTCAGGTGCAGCGTGTATTTCCGGCGCAACATCCGCACCTCGTCATCGAGCCCGGCCAGCAACATTTCGTCGAAGCGGCGGGCAATGCGCGCGTGCAGTTCGGCCCGGTCGGCTGGCAGCAGGCCAATCGACAGGAAGTCATAAGGCGGGTGCTGGCGTTCGCTTTCGGCCAGCAGTTCGGACATCGGTCGGCCACTGAGCTGGCAGATTTCCAGAGCGCGCTGCAGGCGCTGGCTGTCGGTCGGGTGCAACCGTGCTGCGGTCAACGGGTCAAAAATGGCCAATTTCGCATGCATCGCCGGCCAGCCTTTGGCGGCGGCTTCGGCATCGATTTCGGCGCGCAGCGCGGCGTCGGCTTGCGGCAATTCGGCCAGGCCGTGGAGCAAGGCGCGGAAATAGAGCATCGTGCCGCCGACCAGCACGGGTACCTTGCCGGCGGCGGTGATTTCCGCCATGGCGTTCAGTGCATCGTTACGAAAACGGGCGGCGGAATAGCTTTCTTCCGGTGAAATCAGGTCGATCAAACGGTGCGGGTAGCGGGCCAGCGTTGCCCGATCCGGCTTGGCGGTGCCGACATCCATGTCGCGGAAGACCTGGGCCGAATCGACGCTGATCAGTTCGACCGGGAAACGGTCGGCCAGAGCCATGGCGACCGCCGTTTTGCCCGAGGCAGTCGGGCCCATGATCAGGATGGCGGGGGGCAGGCGGGGCGAATTCATGGCGGCGAATGCTACCACGCACGAGCAACGCGGCTCGGGCCTATAATCGCCCGACAACAGGGGGAAACAGCATGTCGCTCGTAGCTTGCCGCGCCTGCGGCCACAAAGTCGATACCTCGGCCGTCGCCTGTCCCGGCTGCGGCGCCACCAATCCCGGCCGCAAATTGAGCCGGCAGCAGCATGACCTGATTGTCCTGCTGATTCAGCTGATCGTCGGCACCGCGCTGGTGCTGGGCGGCGGTACGCTGGTCTGGAATGCCGTCGGGCCATACATCAAGCAGCAACTGGCCAAGCCGCCAGCACCGTAAGCGGATGGTCGCCGATTGGCCTGACCCGAGTCGCCGTTAGCGCGGTCCGCCTTCACCCTTGTCATTGCTTCGTTCGTGACGCTGGCCCTTGTCACGCTCGCCACCCCGGGATTCCTGGCGAGGCTCTTGCCGCGGCATTTCACGCATCGGCTGGGGAGTGGCCTGCGGTTGAGCCGCTGATGGTTGAGGCTGGGGGGCGCGCATCATTGGCGCCGCTGGTGGAGCGACTTCGCGCTGGCGGATGGCCGGTGATTCCATTTCACGTGGCATGCTGCGTTCGACCCGCGGAATTTCCCGCGGTGCTTCGCGCATCTCTCGCCGTGGTTGCTGCTCGGGGCTGGGCATGCTCGGTGGCGGCCGGCGCTCTTCCCGCATCGGCGGCGGGGCGGCCGGTATTTGCGGGGCCGGGGCGCGTAGCACCGGAGCTGGTGGAGGCGCTTCGCGCTGAGGCATGACGGGTGCTGCGCTTTCCCTCGGGGAACTGCGCTCGATCCCCTGTATTTCGCGCCTTTCCGGGCGATTTTCACGCGCCGGGTTAGGCGGCATGCCGGGTGACGCTTGCACGCTTGGGGCTGACTGCGGTGCAATGGAAGGCGCTTCGCGCCGTGGACTTGGTGGCTCCGGCCGAGCTGCCGGGGCAGGCGGCATGGACTCGACCGGACGCACCGGCGGTGCCGCGGTCGGGTTTGCTGGTGAAGGCGCTAATGTGGATTGTGGCTGGCGGCGGTCCCTATCCGGGCGCCCATTCTCGCGCCGAATATCGGACGGCATGTCAGCCATCGGTGGCTCGGCTCGCCGAATTTCGTTGCGTCGCTCATTATTTACTGCCGGGGCGGGCTGACCAGCCTCGGGCAGGTTGGGAATATTTGTTGCCGGCGCCAGACGCGGGGGCGGGCGCTCGCTGGAGAGCGGCCGGGAAGGGCTATCGCTATCGCGTTGCGGACGCCCATTCGAGAACTCGCGACGTTCTGACTGATGCGGCCGGCTGGCCCCGGCGGCGGGGGCCAACCAGTCGGCGCTCGGTGCTTGCCTGGCTTGCGGGGCGCGTTCAAGTTCCTGGCGTTCCGGTCGACGCATTTCCCGGCTCGAAATTGGCCGCCCTTCGCGCACCAGGTTGGCCGGAACCACCGTTACCGCCTGCTGACGGTCGCGATAGGAAAAATGTTCCCGTGCCCCCGGGCGAACGGCACGGTCAATGACTTTTACATCATGAACATGAGTGATGTTGATCTGCCGGATATAGGTTGAGCTGTGACGGTAGGCCGGTACATAAACTTCTCTCGGGGCCAGCGGGAACCAGCCGACGGCCGGTGCCGAGCCAAAGCTGAAGCTGATGCTCCAGCCCGGGTTGCCGATCCAGCCAACCAGCGCCGGGGCATAAACCGGGCGCGCCACATGGCGACCGGGTGCCCAGCCCCAACGGCTCTGGATAAGCACCCAGCGGCCGTAATGGAAGGGGGCAAAGCCCCAGGGTGCCTGATCGATCCATGTCCAGCCCCAGGGCGCAACCCAGGCCCAGCGACCGAAACGGTAGGGCGCCCAGTCCGCTGCAACAGCGCGTGGATACCAGATCGTCCCGTACTCAGACTCGGGTTGCCAATCGCCATAAGTGTCGAGATCCTGGTAACCAGTCATCTGCGGTGAAACGTAACGCCGGGCCGCATCGGCCATCGTCGCGTTTTCACGCTCGGCGACCCAGAAGTCGAAATTGTCCTGATCGAAGTCGCCATCGATCCGCGCTGGCCGATCCTGATAAATGCGTGCTTTCTGGCCGGCGACCACGGTGAGCAGGCGGTTGCGATCATCGACGACGGCCTGGCCGGCTTGCGCCGTCACTTCGCTATGGTCGGACAAAACATCAATCCGGTAGCGGCCGGGCGTCGTGAAGCGAACGATGCCTTCGGGCGTGCTCACGCTTAGCTCATCGAGCTGATCGCGGTCCATGATACTGACGCTCAAGCTGCCGACCGAGACATTGACGCTGATTCGCTGGTCGTCCACGTGCACGAACTCGACTTCGCTATTGCCGTCCACCCGGTAGGCGCTCGAGCCGATCCACACCTCGGCCCGCCCGCGCCGCTCGGTATCCAGTATCGCCCCGGAGCTGATCGGCCAGTTGAGAGTGGCCGGTGCCCGCTCAGTGCTGCGGTTAACCCGGAAATTGACCACATTTTCAAGATGCGCCAGACGCCCGACCCGCGCTGGCGGATCAGCCAGCGCCAGCGACGGCGATAAGGTGAGCAGCAGCATCAGCGGCCACAAGACAAGTCGGAGGAAGCGGGACATTGGGGGAACTCCAGTTCAAACCAAACGAAATGCACGCCATCAAATTGGCGGAGCATTAATTCAGTAACGCACAGAAACGCCGTTGGATGGCCGAACGCGTCGACCAAGACGTTTCAAAATGTTGCTGGTGGCAGAAACTGGGAGTGCGCAGGCGTCAGGAAAGTTTCCCGAGCGGGGCAGTTTTGGGTGTCCGGAATCCGCATTATTCAGGACATGCCCCATTTCTTGGCGACGACAATGCCCACCCTGAAAGCCGTGAGCACTATCGTCACCGTTTTACGCATCATCAACCGATGACGTTACAGAGCTTTTCCGGCAAGGATCCGATAGCCTTCGTGGCCGTCCGACGATGATGCACCTTGGCTGGCAGCCACCGTGTCCACGCGACTGTGGACATCATTCCATGCTTGCACGCCGGTTGTCGTCAAGACGCGGGTGCCGCCCTGAGGGCCGGTAAACGGGACTTTGGCGGCGGCAGGCGCGGCAGCGGTTTTGCCGACGGCAGCCTCATCCTGGGCAATCTTGCCGTAGAACCCGCGTTGATAGCCTTCGTGAGCATCCTTGGCGGCATGGGCTTGACCGCCAAAGGCAACCAGAG